>NZ_JCACLG010000005.1:0-9767 GCF_059505785.1 Kastovskya adunca
GTGACTTTCTTCAACTCCGCTTGATTGTAAAAAACCTACACCTGTGAGGCAGGGGGGATGAGGAGAAGCAAAGCCTAACCTCTAATCCCTAACCTCTAATCCCTAACCTCTAACCTCTAGTCCTTCTTCATACTTCATACTTCATACTTCATACTTCATACTTTCTCCCCGACTCAGGACTCAGGACTCAGGACTCAGCACTCTCTAAACTATGAGCGACTGACTAAATTAATCGCTTTTTCCCCACACTTTGCAACTCACAGCCGGGAGTAACTGGGAGGGTGACGCTGAAGATCGTCCAGCCGTTGCCGCTTTCGACTTCGATGCTACCTTCTAGTTGTTCTACGAGTTTTTGGACTAGGGCTAGTCCTAATCCTGTACCGCCTCGTTTCCAGGGGTCAGCATTGGGAACGCGGTAAAACTTGTTAAAGATGCGCGGTAATTCAGTGGCGGGAATTTCGGCTTGATTGCTGAAGGTAAAGGTCATCAGCGGTAAGGGAGATAGGTAGGGGGTGTCTGCCTCAGCCAGTTTTATACCATTAGAGGAGGCAGTCGTATCCGATGAAACGGGATAATAACGGGCGCTAAAAGAGATTATTTCCTTGGCAGGTGTGTATTTACAGGCGTTATTCAGCAGTTCTGCCATAATTCGACCCAGGTTAGTGCTATCTGTGATCACTGGCGGGAGGTCGGAGGGGATATCCAGTTCTAAGATTTGCCCGTTTTCTTGGGTGCGGGAGCGAAACGGCTCGATGATATTGGGTAGCCAGGTGACTAGGTGCACTGTCTCTAGCGACACGGGATAGGCGTTACCTTCTAGGCGTTGGAGGTCGAGCAAGTCGTTAATCAGTTCTGTTTCTCTGGAACACTCGGATTCTAAGATTTCCATGTAGCGCTGGCGGCGATCGCTATTTGGGGCAATCTTGAGCATTTGGATTGCCATTTTCATATTGGAAAGAGGCGTCCGGAGTTCGTGGGAAACGGTACTGAGAAAGTCGTCTTTGAGGATGTGAAGCTTTTGGAGTTCTTGAACTTTTTGTTCTAATTGTTGGGTGCGCTCATTTACCTGGCGTTCCAAGTCGGCATTGAGGGTAGAAATCTGTTTGTAGAGTTCGGCTTGTTGAATCGCGATCGCGAGTTGATCGGCGATCGCTTCTACGAGTTCCACTTCTGAATCCTGCCACACATAGGCACGACCGATCATCACCAACCCCAGACGTCCCCAGAGTCGTTCCTGGAAGTGTAGCGGGACGAGTAACCAGGCTCCAGGAAAAATCTGCGCCAACTGTCGGTTGACTTCATCCTCAAAGCGGTCTGTATCATTAACGCGCACGACTTCTAATCGCTTGAGGGCAAGGGTTACTTCATTAT
Organism: Kastovskya adunca; assembly: GCF_059505785.1. Lineage (NCBI taxonomy): Bacteria > Bacillati > Cyanobacteriota > Cyanophyceae > Coleofasciculales > Coleofasciculaceae > Kastovskya > Kastovskya adunca. The sequence goes on from NZ_JCACLG010000005.1 coordinate 1,372, forward strand.
CAACATCCGGTACTTCGATGCCTAAACAGGTTGGCACATCGCTGTAGGGACGGTAATCAGAAACCGTTAACCACGCCCCGCGATGTGGTAAGTATTGCTGAATTTCTACGTAGTCAATCTGCAAAAGCTGACTAATTTCTTTGGCAGCCGTGGCAAAAATTTGCTCCAAGTCTAAAGAGCTGCGAATTGTGCGGGTAAAGCGATTAAGTGCTTTTTCCCGTTGCGCTTGCAGTTGCGTTTGTTTATACAGTTGCGCTTGCTGAATGGCAATACCCACTTGGGTAGAAAGGGAAGTCAGCAAATTGATTTCCCACGATTGCCACTGTCGAGGATTGCTACATTGATGGGCAATCAGTAGCCCCCATAACTGCGTTTCTGATTCGGGAGAAGTTGTAAAGCTTGATGAATTTGATCCGGTTGCCAGTTCCCAGCTTCTTGTTCCTAGTTGCTCCTTTTGTAAAATGGGAACCACTAAGTTAGCTCTCACCTGCAACTGTGCCAACAAATCGATATGGCAATCCTGTAGACCGGCTGTATAGATGTCAGCAATTGATTGAAATCTACCGTGCTTATAGGAATCAACATAAGATTCGGCAAAGCAGGAATCGTATATTTCTATGCCGAGAAGTGGTTGCCATTTGTTGTCTACAGATTCAACTACAACGACGCCTCTCCAATCTGGACAAAAGCGAAAAATAAGCACTCGGTCAGATTCTAAAAACTGCCGGACTTCTGCGGCGGTGGTGTTGAGAATGTCTTCTAAATCTAAAGACTCACGGATGCGATCGCGTATCGAGCCAATCAGCCGTTCTCGTTCTGCTTGCTGTTGTCCTGCTAGTTTCGTTTGTTTTTGTTCTGTAATTTTGCGGCTGTTGACAACAACTCGTTTTATATTCAACTCATCTAATAAGCTGTTCGCCGTCGCCTCCACCTCTATCCAGTAATTATCGGCATGACGGACACGAAATTCACTTGAAACTACCCTTCCCACTTCTCCTAAGGTGTTAGCAAATCTTTCTTGAATGATTGCGGCATCCTGGGGATGGATATAATCAAAAACGTTTTTAGCAATTATATCTGCTGATTTGTAGCCAAAGATTTGCTCAAACGAAGGGCTGACATAACAGATAGTCCCGTCCGCTTCTAAAATACTAATACCATCAGCATGATTTTGCGCCAAGGCGTGAAAATATTGTTCACTTTTGGCAAGTTTATCCATGACTTCTTTTTGACCGTCGATGTTAGCTGCCACTAAACAAATGCCCTTAATCTGCCCCTGTTCATCAAATATGGGATTATAACCAAACTCAACGCTAAATTGATTACCATCTTTCCGTTGAACAATTAATTCTCCCTGCCACTGTTGGAATTGTGCGGGGTCGAAAATATCTATGTTTGTTGAAGAATTAACCGGGCGATAAAATATAACTTCATTTAGGTGCTTACCCAAAACTTCTGCGGCAAGCCATTGGTAAGTAGCTTCCGCCCCTTGATTCCAAAAAATAATCATTCCCGCTAAATCTGTAGCAATAATTGCGTTGTGTGATTGATCTAGCAAGGCTGCTTGAGAGTGAAGTTGTTGCGCTTGTCTGCGGTCTTTTTCAAAAGACAAAACAATCGTTTTGACGCGCTCAAAGGCGTCATCGTCAAGAACTAATTTACGCAGGTTATGGAGCTGTTCTGGGGTCATGGGAAGCGTTAGTGTCTACAGGCGACATCAATGGCTTATAGGCTGAAATTCAAAGGAGTATGCTCAAATTGTATCAATCAAAAATTTAGCGATCGCCTGATCTTTATGAGGGAGCGAAATTCCATGCCGTATGGCTGTACGTACTGTCTAGTTGTGACCCGTCCTATCCTCCTAGGCTCAGTCGAAGATTATAGCCTGGGCTTCCCTATCTCACTGGCTTGACCACACATCCCTAGGTCGCGGCTCCGTATTAAGTTGAGGGGAATTACAACTACATTCTCTAGTGCCAGTCCCTTCACTCCTGCCGATGAGTTATGGTTGTGATTAAACTGGCGCAAAGTGCGGACGGGTTGCCATGAGAAAACTTTTCTTGCTGTGTTTGTTTATTTTTGGGCTGGGTTTTGCCCTGTCCAACTTTAAAGGTTTGGCGAATCAAGGGGAATTTCAGTCACTGGTGCTGGATTTTCGGGAGGATATCCCAGCGGCTATGATTGACGCGAAAGTCAATGCGATCGCGCAACAATATAATGTAACTCCCCGCCTAAACAGTGAATTCTCCGCCCCTGACAATGTCTACATTGTAGAAGGCGACAAGCAATTACTAAAGGCTTTAAAGAAATCAGAACTTGCCAAAAAAACAGAATATATTGAGCCGAACTACATCTATCACACCTTTGATGTTCCCAACGACCCAGACTATAGCAAGCAGTGGAACTTGCGGAGCATCAACATAGAATCAGCCTGGGACGAAACCAAAGGTAGTGGCGTCACAGTAGCCGTAATCGACACAGGCGTTAGCCGGGTTCCCGACTTAAAAACTACAAAGTTTGTCGAAGGCTACGACTTTGTAAATAATCGCAAACAAGCTGACGATGATGTCGGTCACGGGACTCACGTTGCTGGGACAATTGCCCAATCCACTAATAATGGTTACGGCGTCGCCGGGATTGCCTACGAAGCAAGCCTCATGCCGTTGAAGGTACTAAGTCAGCTAGGTGGTGGCACAGTGGCAGATATCGCCGAAGCCATTAAATTTGCGGCGGATCAAGGCGCAGATGTCATTAACCTCAGCTTAGGTGGTCGGGGTGAGAGCAAGGTTTTGGAAGAAGCGATTAACTATGCTCATCAAAAAGATGTTGTCATCGTCGCAGCAGCGGGTAACAGCAATGAAAATGCCGCATCCTACCCCGCCCGGTATCCTCACGTAATTGGTGTCGCGGCGCTCGATTCAGTGGGTATCAAAGCCCCTTACTCCAACTTTGGTGCGGGTGTAGACGTTTCCGCTCCTGGTGGTAGCGAGTTGGGTGGCATCCTCCAGGAAACCTTTGACCCCGAAACCGGGACGGCAGTCTTTGCCACCTTCCAAGGCACTAGTATGGCAGCACCCCACGTTGCTGGAGTCGCAGCCTTAGTCAGAGCAACAGGCATCACAGAACCAGACGCAGTGCTGAGTATCCTGAAGCAGTCATCACGGGTAGTCAAGGAAGACCCCCTTAATCACTTCGGTGCTGGACACCTAGATGCGACAGCCGCTGTGAAATTGGCACTCAGGGGACAAATCACCCCCCGTGACTTCTTCCGCTGGGTACGAGACAACGGTTATCTCAATCCCCGTTTCTGGATTGATGGTGGTGCGGTGATGCTGATGCCAAAAATCGCCATGGTACTTGGCTCTTATCTCCTCGCCTGGTTCCTGCGGAACTACTTCCCCTTCAGTTGGAGTTGGTCTCTCACCTCAGGACTAGTGGCGGGAAGTTCTGGCTTATTTTTCCTGCGCGGCTTCTATATCTTCGACCTGCCGCAATGGCCCTTCCGCATTATGGGTAGTTCCCTTCCTGAACTAGGGAGCGCCGTTCAAGGTAGCAGTATCTTAAACCCGATCTTTGCCAGTGTCCTGATGCCCCTCATCTTGATAGCGCTGCTGCTGGGTCACAAGCAATGGAAGTGGATTGCCATTGGTTCTGCCCTTGGTGTTGCAAGTTTCTTGACAGTTAGTGCTGGCATTTCCCCCCATGTTTGGGGCTTGGGTGATGGGCTTATCGCTCGTCTCTACCTGATTATCAATGCCTGCTTGTGCTTCGGACTGGCTTATCTGGCGTCTAAAGGAGAGGAGAAAACCGCATGAGTATCAGCGTTACCGGAACGGTTGAGCGCAAAGGATTCGGTCCAGGCACCTGGGCATTAGTCTCAGCCGATGGTAAAACCTACGAACTGAAAAGCGCCCCCTCTGAACTTAAGCAAGCCGATTTAAAGGTGAAGGTCGAGGGAACGATCCGCGATGATGTGATGACCTTTGCGATGATTGGGCCGGTGCTGGAAGTGAATTCCTTTGAGGTGATTGATTAGGTTGACCATAGGGTAGGGGCGAACGGCTGTATAGGCTTTGCTCCGGCTCCGCCAACGCTCCTACCCAAATCTCAGGGCGAGATCCGCGCGATCGCATCGCCCTTTTTAAAACAATTCTTGTTGGTCTTGATAGTTACGCAGCAAAGATTCTGTCATTGTGGCAAGTTTGTCAAGCATCTCTTTGTTTTCATCAACCCGTTGCTTGTAACTTAGCTTCCGCTTGATTGCCGCCCGTGCCAAATCTTCCCGGTTACGTTTCACCGCTTCCATCGCCACTCGATGCCATACATTCATTTCTTGCCGCGCCTCCTTGTACTGAGGTTGGATGTTCTCCCATGCGACTTTGATTTCGGCTAGCGCCTGATTCACTAACTGAGGCGTATCATCACGCTCCGCTTCTGTAAGGGATTGTTGCACCGGGTCAATCAAGGTTTTGACGTTGATGTCACTCAAGACAGGGATAAAATTTCTCACTTGCAAGCTATCGCTAACTCCTGTTTTGCACCAGTTTGCAAAGTGTTCGCAGTTGTTGAACAGCAGGTTGTATCGCCGTTCGCCCACTCGGCTCTCAGCGCGATGAACTACCACGTCAGGAATAAAGCAGGTAGTGTACTGTTTGACATAGACCCTAGAGCCTTGAGTCAACGTCGCCATAGTCGTGCGTTCAATCCTTTCACTTGGCTTGCGGTAGTGGATAACTGTACCGTCTCCACAGTCAATGCCATGATGCTCGTAGACGCCTTGAATGTTAAGAAATTCTCGGATGACATAAATTTGATCGCCTCGCGCCATAATCGTCTCGCGTCTATTCCTACAATCACTATCCCTTTCTTAACGCATTAGGCGAGCTTTAACTTTTATCTGAAGTTGACATTAATGGGCGCTGTCACGCCCCAATAGTGGAAAATGCCCCTATACCTAGGGCAGGTTTTCAGACTCCCCCAGCCAGGGTTAAAAAAGGGGAGAATCTTCTTAAAGTCCCCTGTGATATCAAAGGCGAAGCAACATCTAGCTTCCCCCTTTTTAAGGGGGACGGGAGGGGGATCTGCGGGTTTAAAAACACGCCCTAGGAGTTGATTACTCAGCACTCAGCACTAGTTAATGTTTGCGGCTAGCCAGGACTCAGCGTATTGCAACCCATCCTGCCAAACTTGATAACCACGGCGCGTCAGATGGATGCCATCTGTTGTTAAATCATGCTGGAGTTGCCCTTCGCTGTCGATGAATAGGGCGTGGAGATTTAAGTAACCTGCGCCTTCTTGTTGGGAAATCTTGGCAATTTGTTGATTGAGGTTGCGAATTCGAGCATTCGGAATGGCGCTCAACCGGGTAGGCAAAATTGATTGCACAATAATTTGGGATTGGGGATGATTGCTACGCAGGCGGCGCACAATCTGCCGGATGTTGTTGAGAATCCTGGTATCGGTTGCCCCTTGGCGCAAGTCGTTAATCCCTGTCATGACGTAAATCGTCTCTGGGCGAGTTTGGGTAAGGGAGGGCAAGCGCTGCAAAACCTGGCTAGAGTTTTCCCCAGAAATTCCTTGATTTAACCAAAATTTACCATTAGGGAGTTGTGCGGAGGGAAACCACTGACTGAGGGAATCTCCCACCAAGATCGCTAGGCGATTATTTCCTTGTCCCCGCGCGATCGCTTTGGCTTCTTGAGCCAAAAGACGTTTCCACTGTTCGTGGGTGGGTTGGCGTGTGGCAGATTTCCAGGAAGAGTAAAAGCTGTCAGGCGATAAGCGGGTGTAGAGTTTTCCCGCTTTCAAGGCGGCTAATCGCTGCAGATACAGTTGGCTACCGGAACTGGGTGCAGGGGCGACATCCGGTTTGAGTAAAGGTGGGAAGGTGGGTGTTAGTTCTCTGGCGGCGACGGGTGTGGCAACTGGGGTGGTGAGTTGAGATTCAATAGGCGATCGCTCTGTTGTTGAAAGTCCTGAGTGTTGTACCTGCTGTTCATAGGATTTGCTAAATTCTGGCGTCGTCAATTCAACTAAAGGAATAGTTTTGACGGGGACAGCCGGTTGCAATACGTCTGACGCACTTATATCTAGCAAGGCTAGAAAATCCTCTGGTGTCGTTGAAGGGGGTACCAGAGGCGGTGGGACGGCTACTTGTCCTGTGGTTAACAAACTGACTGCTAGAAGATAAGGATCGCTCATCACTCGACTCCATCACGCTCTCCTATTCCTTTGACAGAGATTTTGAGTAGAAGTCAGGAAATTTATTCACATGCATTGAGCGATCGCGCTGCTTTTAGCTCATCCTTCATCCTTCTTTGGCGATCGTCTAACCAACCAAAAGCTCCCAATCCCCAGTAGTCCTCCTAAGACAATGGCAGGGACAATCCACCGACTTGCCGACTGTCGTGCTGTCTGTTGCTCAGATTGCACTGAAGATTGAGAGGCTTCACCTTGGGGAGCCGTTGTCCCAGCCACAACATTGACGTTGTATTTCAACATAAACGGCTGGAAACTTGCCCCAGATGTCGGCTTACCGCTCAACTCCAGCTGATAAGCTCCAGCTTCTGGAAAGACAATATCAGCTCCGGGAATGCCTTGATATTGTTCAGTGGCGATCGCTTTCAGGGAGGGCTGTAAAATTGGTGAGTTTCCTGGAGATGAGGGCTGAGAGTACACGGTTAACTGACAATCGCATTGCTCTAGGGGAATGAGTTGTCCTCCAGCACGAGTGAGAGCAAACCAGGCTCTAGCCGTTTCTCCAGCGCGAGGGTTGTGGTTGGGTTCGATGTGGAATGTGACACCGACATCCCCATTAGTCTCCACCGTATGGGCGAGGACTGGGTTAGCAAGGCAGGTGAGGAAGACGATGCTGCCAAAAACTTGGCTTGAGCGTGTTGGGTGAAACATGGGGAACGATGTTCTGAGCAGGCTTAAAATTATAGGAGCGCTTTGGTCACTCAGCCCAGATAAAAAATTCCCTTGATTTAGCGATCGCCCCCCGCACTTGTTCAATTCGTCCCTTTGCAGATGCTTGCTAAAGAGCTTGCACCTTCGGCTTGATGATATCTTTCCTCGTTAAGTACTATCCTATTAAGTTGTTTTCTGATGCCTGAAAAAGATAGTGCTAGATTTGCTGCTCGTTATGACCCTGGGGTTTCTGGGGAGTTTTGGTCACTGTATGGGGATGTGTGGCCCTCTGACGGTAGCATTTTCCCTATCCCAGCAGCGCGAAGGAACGGCTAATTGGCGATCGCAAGTCGGATTTCACTTGCTGCTGAACCTGGGGCGCATCCTAAGTTATGCCTTAGTAGGTGCGGCGTTGGGGGGTGTTGGTTCAGTACTAGTCAAAAGCGGACAGCTTGCCGGAATCGGTAGTGGACTGCGTCAGGGAATGGCAATTCTTACCGGATTGCTACTAATTTGGTATGGCTTGGTACAAGTGAAACCCGATCTGCTGCCGCGTCTCCCGGTGCTGCATCCGCTTCAAGGCAGCTGGCATCAGCGATTGAGCCGAGGAATGGATCGCCTCTCCCAACAAGCTCAATGGTGGACTCCGGCAATGCTGGGAAGCTTTTGGGGTTTAATTCCCTGCGGTTTCCTATACGCCGCTCAAATTAAGGCAGCACAAACGGGTAGTCTCTGGATGGGAGCAGCAACGATGCTGGCATTTGGGTTAGGGACAATGCCGATGATGCTCGGTGTGGGAGTATCCGCCTCGCGGCTGAGTGCTTCCCGCCGCAGCCAGCTTTTTCGCTTAGGGGGATGGGTAACGATCGCTATCGGCTTTTTAACCCTCTTACGGACGGGTGAGATGGTGGATTATACCGGACACGGGGCGCTAGTTTTGCTGATGCTGGCGTTGATTGCCCGTCCCCTTAGCGGCGTCTGGGTGCAACCCTTGCGCTATCGTCGAGCCATGGGAGTGGGAGCCTTTGTACTAGCTTTAGCGCATACGGGTCATATGCTCGACCACACCTTGAACTGGAACGTTAAAGCCCTGTTTTTCCTGCTACCGCAACATCAACTTGGCACACTGGCGGGAGCATTAGCCCTGGCTTTGATGACTCCCGCCGCATTGACGAGTTTTGACCAAGCGCAGAAAGCCTTGGGTAAGCACTGGCGACACATTCACCTCCTCAGCATCCCCGCATTGCTCCTGGCAACTCTGCACACAGTAATGATTGGTTCCCACTATCTAGGAGAGCTAGCAGGAAACTGGCATCATCAACTCCGAGCAATTACTGTTGGCGCGATCGCCTTGGCAGTCTTACTAATCCGTTGGCGTTTTCTCTGGTCGCTTTTGTCCCTGGACAAAGTTTTTGTTTCCCCTCCCTCTAAGTAGACCTCTTGCAAAAATGTACCAGACCCCTCCCCAACCCTCTCACAGGTGTAGG
>NZ_JCACLG010000006.1:0-106053 GCF_059505785.1 Kastovskya adunca
CCCTCCTATTCCTCCCACGGCTAAAAGCCGATGGGTTTCCCGGAGTTTTTTATGATCACCGAAAAACTTAAGTTAGACGGGAGAACCTTTGTTCCTGCTGAAAATTTGCCGCTCCCAGAGTGGCCTTGCGTTCTCAGTGAAGGGCCCCAGCTCACGCTCACCATCAAGGATGACGACCTGTTTTTGGTGACTGATATCTTGGGCAACATCAGCGGTTGTTTAACCGATGATATGAACGTCAGCATGGGACTGTTTTGTAACGATACGCGCTTCTTGAGTCGCCTAGAGTTACAAATTGAAGGCAGAACACCTGTACTTCTGAGTAGCACCGCTGATAAAGGGTTTGCCTTGTCAGTGTTGTGTACCAACCCTAGTCTGGATGGCGGCGCAAGGCTAGAGCCACCGGAAAAAGCAGAAGCCCAAGCGTCAGACAAAGAACAGCTAGACCCATCCTTATCTGCGCCTCTACGTGCGGATACCATCGGCATTGCGCGGGAAATGCTCCTCAATGGGGCATTGTTTGAAGAAATTGATGTCTCCAACTACAGCACGCAGGCGGTGAGCTTTGAGCTAAGTCTCAGCTTAGACGCCGATTTTGTCGATTTATTTGAAGTCCGAGGTTATCATCGCGGCAAAAAGGGACAACTTTTACGACAAGTACCGTCGGAAGACGAAATCGCAGCACCAGAAAACCAAGAGCTGACCCTAGCCTATCAGGGGCTAGATGGCTCGTTGATGGAATCTCGCATCCAGTTTGTTGAGCGTCCGCCAGACTATTTCCAAGGCAATACTGCCGTTTGGCGGTTGGAACTTGCCTCCCACGAAACCCAAAAGCTTGCCTATCGGCTACAGCCATTTAGAGATAGTCATCCGAGTTCTAATGTCAAGGCGGCGGCGACACTAGGACAGGCGATGGCGGCTGAGTTAATGGAGCAGCAGCATTGGAGCGAACAAGTCACCAAAATCCGCTCTGACAAAACCATGTTTAACCAGGTGATTGAGCGGGCGGAGCAGGATATTTATCTGTTGCGGCAGTCTTTTAATCAGGGTAGTGTGCTCTCAGCAGGAGTGCCATGGTTTTCTGCCCTCTTTGGGCGCGACTCCATCATTGCCGCGTCGCAAATATTGGTGCTTGACCCCAACGTTGCTCGGCAAACTCTCACGATTCTTGCCCACTATCAAGGCACCAAAGAAGATGAATGGCGCGATGAACAACCGGGCAAAATTTTGCACGAACTGCGCTTTGGGGAAATGGCACGTTGTCAAGAAATTCCCCACACTCCTTACTACGGCACCGTAGATGCTACGCCTCTGTGGTTGATGCTTTATGCCGAATACTTTGCCTGGACTCATGACACTGAAACCCTTGATCTTTTGTGGCAAAATGCCCTCTTGGCGATGGAGTGGATTGACATCAACTGTCAGGAGACGGGCTACCTGAGCTATTACCGCAAATCCAAGCGAGGTTTGGCAAATCAGGGATGGAAAGATTCTGGAGACTGTATTGTCAATCGTAAGGGACAACTCGCCACAGGTGCGATCGCCTTGTGTGAAGTACAGGCCTATGTCTATGCTGCGAAAATGCGCCTCAGCGAGATTGCCCACATCCAAAATCGCCCCGATTTGGAAAACCGCTGGCAAAGGGAGGCAAATGAGCTAAAAACCCGGTTTAACCAGGATTTTTGGATGACAGAGGACAATTATTGTGCTTTAGCTCTGGATGGGGAGGGCAATCAAGTTAATAGCATTACCTCTAATCCAGGTCACTGTCTGCATCTTGGCATCTTTACCCCAGAGAAGGCTTATAGCGTTGCCGAACGGCTCGGTGCGCCGGATATGTTCAACGGCTGGGGGATTCGCACCCTGAGTAGTGCTTCTCCGGCATACAATCCCATGGGTTATCATGTCGGCTCAGTTTGGCCCCACGATAATGCCTTGATTGCGATGGGTTTGCGATCGCTAGGATTAACCGAGCAAGCCTTAGAACTTGCCCAATCCTTGATCGACATGACCCTCAAACAATCCTATCACCGTCCTCCAGAGCTTTTTTGCGGCTACGAACGGAAAAATGACAACGCCCCCGTCACCTACCCCGTCGCCTGCTCCCCTCAGGCTTGGGCAACGGGCAGCATCATCCAGTTATTGCAAATGATGGTGAACTTAGTTCCCGATGCCCGTAATAACTGCCTGCGAATTATCGACCCCGCATTGCCAGAGTCGATTAATCAGCTGTCGTTGCACAACTTACGAGTCGGTTCAACGCTGCTCAGTTTAGAATTTGAGCGCATCGGCAATACAACAGCTTGCCGCGTTGCTAAAAAGCGGGGAAATCTCCGAGTCGTAATCGAAGCCTAAGTATTCAATAATGGCTTTAAGGAATATGGATTAAATAGTGGATTAAAACTTCACCTAAATTCAAAATCTGTAGGGGCATGGGTACTACCATGCCCTGAAGCCGAGAATTGGAAGTTAATCAATCCCTACCCCTAAGTTTCTTCTTGGGTTCCGCTATTGTTATTGGGAGAAGAGTTGTAGAGAGCGTCCAATTGCTCACGAGCATCTTCCACCGTCATAGAACGCATCACAAGCAACGGTTCATTCACAGGGTTTCCTGTGGCATCCAACAGTTCCGGGTGGGGTACACCAGCATAACGGGAGTTATTGGACATACCTGGCGAACGTCCCCAGCCTTGACCTCTGCCTCCTCCATAGGAACGTTGAGAATCTGCACTCAACGTCACCAAACTGCGAATCATATTGGAGATAGCAAAAACTGCCAAGACCGTAAAGGCAACAAGATAAATTAGGTGCAACATAGATTCTTCCTCTAGAAAATTGTCTCTGGGTCAGTTTGTTAAGAACTTTTGAAAAAAAAAGTGGCTTGTATATTACCCGCTTTCTCACCTTATCAAGAGTGGCTGATTATTCACTCAATCCGTAGGCTCAAACAGCTTTTTGCCAATGGGTATAGCTTTATTTCACTTCCCCTCAGCCGTGCCTTCTGCATGCCACCGCATTCCCACCTTGCAGCACTCATTGACCAATTGGTTCCAGGGCATCAGAGTAGAGAGTTCGATTCCGACTTGCCCATCGGTAGCCTGAAACAACATCTGTACGGCGGCGACTTCCTGAGCGACTTCCTTCACCCGTGCCAGTAAATTAGTTTGCTCCTGAGAACTCAAAAAAGGGATATCTTCAGTTTCTAATAAAATGCGGGAGCGCGAAAACCAAAATTGAAAATCTTTTAGGAGCGGCGGCAGCAACGTCTTGAGTAGTTCCTGTTCAGTCGGCTGGGAATGAGACATGAATCAAAAAAGTAAGTAATCTCCTAAATCTTATATTAGCTCCAGTTACAATTTTTAATATTAAACAACATTGATGCAACAACTTCCTGAAGCCCACTACGAAAGCAATCCCGGTATCATAGAAGCAGAACACAGCGATCAATTCTTAATCAATTCTTATTAGTTCAATGGTTCAGCAGCCGAGTGATAGCGCCCCCGTCTTAGAACTCCCCGAACAGTCTGAGAAAGTTTACCTCCCTCGCACTAGCGAGTCAGAAAATCTCCAAAAAATTCGTCACACGACTTCTCACGTCATGGCAATGGCAGTGCAGAAGCTTTTTCCTAAGGCGCAGGTGACTATCGGCCCCTGGATTGAAAACGGCTTTTACTATGACTTCGATAGCCCTCAACCCTTTACGGAGCAGGATCTAAAAGCTATCAAGAAAGAGATGACAAAAATCATCAAACGCCAGCTGCCTGTAATTCGGGAAGAAGTCAGCCGCGAGGAAGCAGAACGTCGAATTCGAGAACTTGAGGAACCTTACAAGCTAGAGATTCTCAACGATATTCAAACTGAACCGATTACGATTTACCACTTGGGCGACCAGTGGTGGGATTTGTGTGGGGGCCCCCATATCGAAAACACCGCAGAGCTAAACCCGAAAGCAATCGACTTGGAAAGCGTTGCCGGGGCTTACTGGCGAGGCGATGCCACTAAAGCGCAGTTGCAGCGAATTTACGGCACCGCTTGGGAAACGCCCGAACAGCTTGCTGAATATAAGCGACGCAAGGAAGAAGCCCTCAAACGCGACCACCGCAAGCTAGGAAAAGAACTAGGACTGTTTATCTTTAGCGATCAAGTGGGGCCTGGATTACCTCTGTGGACGCCCAGAGGAACAGTGCTGCGGAGTCTTCTTGAGGATTTCCTGAAGCAGGAACAGCTAAAGCGCGGCTACTTACCCGTGGTAACGCCCCACATTGCTAGAGTCGATTTGTTCAAAACTTCGGGACACTGGCAGAAGTACCAGCAAGATATGTTCCCGATGATGTCAGAGGATGCTGACTCCGCTGCTCTGGAGCAGGGTTTTGTTCTCAAACCGATGAACTGTCCTTTCCATATCCAGATCTATAAAAATGAGTTGCGGTCTTACCGTGACTTGCCAATGCGTCTGGCAGAATTTGGTACAGTTTACCGCTATGAGCAGTCTGGAGAACTAGGTGGTTTAACCAGGGTACGCGGTTTTACAGTGGATGACTCTCACCTGTTTGTGGCACCAGAACAGTTGGATGAAGAATTCCTGAGTGTTGTGGACTTGATTCTGTCTGTTTTTGGAAGTCTTCAACTTCAGAATTTCAAGGCGCGTCTGAGTTTCCGCGATCCCGCAGATGATAAATATATTGGCTCTGATGAGGCGTGGAACAAGGCAGAAAATGCGATTCGTCGGGCAGTGGAAACGTTAGGGATGGAGCATTTTGAGGGGATTGGTGAAGCCGCTTTTTATGGTCCGAAACTGGACTTTATCTTCCACGATGCTTTAGACCGGGAGTGGCAACTGGGGACGGTTCAGGTAGACTACAACCTGCCAGAACGCTTTGATTTAACCTACGTGGCAGAAGATGGCTCTCGCAAGCGTCCGGTGATGATTCACCGCGCTCCTTTTGGCTCTTTAGAACGGCTAATTGGGATTTTGATTGAAGAGTATGCAGGAGACTTCCCCTTCTGGTTAGCGCCAGTGCAAGCGCGGTTGTTACCTGTGAGCGATGAGCAGTTGCCTTTTGTCAAAGAAGTGGCAATGAAGATGGTAGCCTTGGGCATCCGTGCGGAAGCTGACACCAGTGGCGAACGCCTCGGTAAAGCAATTCGCAATGCTGAGAAAGGGAAAATTCCGGTGATGGCAGTGGTTGGGGCAAAGGAAGTGGAGGCAAATAGCCTCAGCATTCGTACCCGTGCTTCCGGGGAATTGGGAGCAATTCCAGTGGCACAAGTGTTGGAGAAGATGCAACAAGCCAATGCCAACCGCAGCAACTTCTAAAAACTGATAGTTGGCGATTTATGGGGGTGGGCATTGCTCACCCTTCTTTTTAGCTCAGGAAACAATTGCTCCCTACAGCGTCAAGCTTGAATGGTCTTTTGGAAAACAACTCCTAGAAAAAGTGCAATGGGATTACCACGAATCGTTCAGTTGCTGCTTACAGGTGCTAGTTGTGTCAGTTTAGGGTTCGTTGGCTATAGCCAACAACGCCTCCTTAAGGTTCAAGCTATTGAACCCAAATTAGTAGAATCGCCTCAAAGTACGACTCCGACTAGTCGCGCTAGTGCAGATGTCCAAGCTTTGGTTTCCCTGGGGTCACGAGTCGCAGGAACGCCAGTGATGGAGCAGGCGAGTCATTACTTGCTCGAAGAGTATCGTCAGGCGGGATATGTTGCTGAAGTTCAGACCTTCACCTACTCTAAGTTTGAGGACAACGGCTCAACCCTCACGGTTGATGGGAGAACTATTGCGGGTCAAGCGTTGAAGGAAACGCTGGCGGGCAATCTCACGGCCCCGCTTGTGGTGGTGCCGAAGGTCGGGCGAAGAGCTGACTTTGCACAAGTGGATGTCAAAGGAGCGATCGCTATTGTCCAGCGCGGCGAGATTCCGTTTCTCGAAAAGACGAACAATGCAACGGCGGCGGGTGCTGTGGGTTTGATCATTGTCAATAACGACTCCGATAACTTCTCCGGTAGCCTTGGCGATCGCTCCCGCATTCCGGTACTGTCTCTCTCTGGGGAACAAGGCAAGCCTTTACTAGAACGGGCGATGCCAGAGCGGTTGGACGTGACGCTAAACGTGAATGCCTCCGAGCGCGTCGTTACTGGACGCAACATCGTTGCTCATCTTGAAGGCGTGACTCAGCCCAAGGCGATCGTGGGAGCGCATTACGACTCGGTACCTGGTTCTCCGGGAGCCAACGATAACGCTTCTGGTACAGCCGTTATCCTCGATCTGGCTCGGAACTTATCTGGCACAGCCCTTGCCCGTCAAGTTTGGTTCGTTTCCTTCGATGGAGAAGAGGATGGTCTTCACGGCTCCAGGGCGTTCGTCAAGGCTGCCAAGCCGCAATTTCTCTCTGGACTGGAGGGGATGCTGAACTTCGATATGGTCGGCATCAATGACGGTCTGCGCGTTGGGGGGACAGATTCCCTAACGGCACTAGTTCGGGAGACTGAACATCCGATTTCCACCATTGGGGCAACGGGAGGCAGCGATCACATGCCCTTTGAGCAGGCGCAAGTGCCAGTCCTCTTCTTCACCAGAGGGATGGAACCCAACTATCACCAACCTACTGATTTGCAAGTACAGCCTAGGCTGCTTGATGAAACGGTTCAGGTGGGGCTTGATACCGTTAAACAACTACTTAGGGAATAATATCGTTCCTAGTTGAAGGTGTCGTTAAGACTGATCGGTCGTTAGAGCTAATATCATTTCCCTATAGTATGAAGAGGCTACCCATAGAACCACCCTTAATAATAGGGAGCAAGAAAAGTATCTGTAGCCAGCATTTAGAAGCTTGGTACAACCCTAGGAGGTAAGGTTCTAGCAATTGCTATAAATTAATCAGTTTCAGGCAATTTCAGTCAGTTTTTAGTAATAGCTAGCAATGCTCATGGAGCCAAATTAGGTGAGATGCGATCGCCATCTTGTTTGTATAAACTATCTACATCTAGAAAAGATCCTTCTGCGGTAAGAGTTAATCCCTCCATTTGAAGGAGGACAATTGGATTGGACATTTGCAAATCTTAATGGCCTTTCTAGTAGCCTAATGAATCGTCTGTTTCCTAACTCGTCCTTTGGCGTTGATCGCATCCTAGTGGTTGATGATATTCCCGACAACTATTTTCTGCTACAAACGGTTTTAGAAGAAGAAGGCTACCAAGTTGAAGTGGCGGAAAATGGTCGCTGTGCCTTAGATAAGATTGAATCCCACCCACCAGACTTGGTACTCTTAGACGTGATGATGCCAGGAATGAATGGCTTTGAGGTGACGCGGCGCATTCGGCAAAACTCCCAATTACCGTTCATTCCCATCTTGTTAGTCACTGGTTATACCGATGTGACTTCAGCCGAAGGATTTGAAGTGGGAGCTGATGCGTTTATCCACAAGCCGATTGATTTTGATGACTTGCTGAGTCGCATCCGCACAATTTTGCCCCCTAAGGATAAAATTGAGCCGTTGGCTTAATCGCATCAATGGCTGAGCGAGGAGACGTTGACACTCCTACGCTTAACAGCAGGGAATTCTCCAATTGCAATCAAAGGTGAGAGCCTGCGTCAATCTCAACTTTTATTAGCACTGACAACCACTCTAGTCGAAGACGCTCTCAGAGTTCTCAAACTCAAGATGAGGGAGCAATTAGTCGTTGGTTGCTAACCCGATTAAATGACTAACAGACTTTTAAAAGTCGCCTGAAAAGGATTTTTGCAGTTTAGCTTCACAATACTCAAGCATTAGTCCAAATTAATCCTCTGCCTCCGCAGACAGGTCATTACTTCTATCAACAGGTAGATAATCAGGTATAGCAGAGGCTATATTTTATACAACTTCATAGGGTTTTCTCTCAAAGACCTCACCCTTTAGAAGACAGTGGTGGTTGAACAACCAGAGATCAGCAAGTTGCTTGGTGGACTTCGGTAAATGAAGGAGAGACGGGTTGATAACCTGGGTGTTGCACGGCTATAGGATCGGTTGACATGACCTTGACGTTACCTGGATTCACGATTGTCAATTTGCTCAAAGAAGGGGGAAAAGCCCTTCTCTACCGTGGAATCAGAGTTGAAGATCAATGCTCGGTGATCGTCAAAGGGCTACGTCCAGATTGCTGTACGCCCAACAATATTGAGCAACTCAGACATGAGTATGCGATCGCCCAACGACTCAATACTCCAGTGGCGGTTAAAGCCTACGCATTAGAGATGCACCAAGGCGTCCCTTATCTGATTTTGGAGGACTTTGGCGGGCGATCGCTCGACCAGCTTCTAGACCACTTTCGGGAGCCGATGGCGTTTTTGAAAATTGCCATTCAAATCACCAACGCGATCGCCCAAATTCATCGCCATAGCATTGTCCATAAAAACATTAAGCCGCAGAACATCCTAGTTAACCTAGAAACGCACCAAATCAAGATTGGTGATTTTGGGATTGCTGCTTTCATCCCCTACGAACAGCAACTGGTGAGTAGTTCCAGTCAGATTGCAGGGAGTTTGGCTTATCTGTCGCCAGAGCAAACTGGGCGCATGAATCGTGGGATTGACCATCGCAGCGATTTATATTCCTTAGGAATCACCTTCTATGAAATGCTGACGGGTCAGTTACCGTTTCAGGGTAGAGACCCTTTAGAGTGGGTGCATTGTCATATCGCCAAATCGCCGCCACCAGTAACCCATGTCAGACCGGAGATTGGGCGATCGCTTTGTGACATCGTTATGAAACTGCTCTCAAAGATGGCAGAAGATCGATATCAGAGTGCTTTAGGCTTGCAATTTGATCTGGAACAATGCCTACATCAGTTGGAGACAACCGGACAAATTGCCTCTTTCCCTTTAGGTGAACAAGATATCTCAGAGCGGTTTCAGATTCCTCAAAAATTGTATGGGCGAGAGCGAGAAATTGCACAGCTTCTACAAGCATTTGAGCGAGTAGTCAGCCAAGGGACGCCAGAACTTGTGTTTGTCGCGGGTTACTCTGGAATTGGCAAATCTTCCCTCGTAAACGAGCTGCAAAAACCCATCGTTAGAGAACGGGGGATTTTTATCTCTGGCAAATTTGACCAATACAAACAAGATATTCCTTATTCCACCCTCGTTCAAGCTTTTCAGACCGTCGTTCGACAAATTTTAACGGAACCTGAAGAACAACTCGCCACTTGGAGAAAGCAAATCCAAGCGGTATTTGGGAATAATGGCAGACTGATTACCGATGTAATTCCGGAAGTGGAACTCATCGTCGGCGAACAACCTCCTGTACCAGATTTGGGGCCAGCTGAATCACAAAATCGATTCAATTTGGTGTTTCAAAACTTCATTAGTGTCTTTGCTAAACCAGAGCATCCCTTAGCCATATTTCTAGACGATATGCAGTGGTCAGATAGCGCCACTTTGAATTTAATTCAAACCATCGCCACGGGGTCAAACCTCCAGCATATTTGCTTTATTCTGGCTTTTCGGGATAACGAGGTCGAGCTGCTCCATCCCTTTTTAAGGAGAAATCGAATCCGTCCACGTGGGGCAAAAATAACCGATATTGTGCTGGCTCCACTCAATCTCTATCATGTAAATCAACTGATTACTGAAACCCTACATTGTCAGCCGGAACAGTCAGAATCTCTTGCCCAATTAGTCATTCAAAAAACCGATGGCAATCCTTTTTTTGTCAACGAGTTTCTCAAAACCCTGTATCAAGAAAATCTACTGACCTTCGAGCGCCACCATCGCGTCTGGCAATGGGATCAAGCCCAAATTGAAGCCCAAGGCATTACGGATAATATTGTCGATCTGATGATTGGGCGGATGCAAAAACTGCCTACCGCAACTCAACAGGCGCTTAAGTTAGCTTCCTGCATTGGTAATCGCTTTGATTTAGAAGTTCTGGCGATTGTTGGTGAATCTCCTCAGGAAACAGCAAACGCACTTTGGGAAGCCGTTCTGAGAGGATTCATTATCCCCACAGAGGCAACTGAAAACATAGACAAAAGCTATCGCTTTAACCACGACCGCATTCAACAAGCTGCCTATGCCTTGATTGCTGATGAACAGAAGCAAGCGGTACATCTGACAATTGGGCGACTTCTACTCAAAAATGTTAATCCCGATCAACTGGAAGAACAGATTTTTGATCTAGTTAATCAACTCAATCTGGCTGTTGATTTGATTACTGAGCAAACGGAAAAGAATGAATTAATTCGATTAAATCTAATTGCTAGTAAGAAGGCAAAAGCCTCTACCGCTTACCTCCCTGCCAGGAAAATGCTTGCTGTCGCCATGAAGCTTTTGCATGAAAATGCTTGGCTTGAACACTATCAACAAACATTTACTCTATTCAAAGAACGGGCTGAGTGTGAATTTCTGACAGGTAATTTAGAGTTGGCGGAAAAATTATTTAAACTTCTACTTATTAAAGCTCAATTTGATATAGACAAAGTCCATGTTTATATGCTTCAGATCAAACTCTACCAAGTTTTAAGCAGGTATAAGGAGACACTGGCAGTCGGACTAGAAGCTTTAAAAATTTTCGAGGTGACTTTCCCAGATTCAGAGGAGCAAGTGCAAGTTGCGATCGCTATTGAAAACAGCCAGGTATTGATAAATTTAAGAGATAGGAAGGTAGCGGATCTACTTAATGCCCCTACCCTACAAGATCCAAATTTTAAGACACTGATCGCTTTACTCTCAACTCTGGGGCCGCCTGCCTATCTCGCTAGACCCAGTATTTTTCCGCTAATTGTACTCAAAGCAGTCAATTTATCACTGAAATATGGCAATACGGAAGATTCCTGTTTTGCTTACAGTATGTATGCCATGTCGTTGGTTTCCATCTTCCGCGATATTCCTACAGGTTACGCATTTTCCGAGATGTCAATTCAACTGAATGAGAAGTTGAATGACCTAAAACTCAAAGGAACAGTTCTGCACATTCATGGGAATCATATCAATGTTTGGTGTAACCATATTGCTACAAATATTCCTTTTTTAGAACAAGGATTTCTCAGTTGTGTGGAAGCCGGTGATGTGACGATGGCAAACTACAACGGCTATCAAAGCTCCTGGCAGCTTATCCAGATGGGAACTCCACTCCTAGAAACGTACAACTCGATTCAAAAATACGCTCGCTCTGCCCAGCAATTTCAGCAGGAAGCTGTCTACCAGATGATTAGATTGCAGCAGCAGCTACTGCTAAATTTATCCGGTCTAACTCACCACAATTTGACCTTGAGCGACGATAAATTTGATGAATCACGCGCTTTTTCCATCCTTAGGGATGCAGAGTTTTTTAGTGGAATTATCTTTTATCACATCATCAAATTAATTGTATTTTTCACCTATGGACAATACGAGGAGGCGCTGAGTTCTGCGTTGCAAGTGGAAATGCAGATACTGGCAACGCTGGCACTACCAATCGAAACCGATTGTGTTTTGTATTACTCACTGACCTTGGCGGCGCTTTATCCAACCGCCTCTTGTGAAGAACAGGAAGGGTTTTTACAAACCTTGAAAATGCATCAGTACCAATTGCAGAATTGGGCAAACCACTGTCCTGCTAACTTCTTACATAAGTCTCAATTAGTGGCGGCACAGATAGCTCAGATTCAGGGTCGGGAGATGGAAGCAATGCGCCTGTATGAGCAGTCGATTCGCTGTGCCCGTGAGCAGGGATTTGTGCATTATGAAGCCTTGGCGTATGAGTTAGCCGCTAAGTTTTATTTAGAGCGGGAGTTTGAAGCGATCGCTAAAACCTATCTGCAAGAGGCAAGGAATGCCTATCGGCGTTGGGAGGCGTTCGGCAAAGTTAAGCAGCTTGAGGAGCACTATCCGCTTTTATTGCCGCAACCGTTGTCACCATCGCCTGTCTCCAGCGAAACGTTTTTAAGCACGGGGGAGCAACTCGACTTTTTATCAGTTGTTAAGGCATCTCAATCCATCTCCAGTGAAATTGTCTTGTCTCGGTTGTTGGAGACATTGATGCAGATTGCCCTTGAGCAAGCAGGAGCCGAACTGGGTTATTTGTTGCTCGATCACGATCAAAACTTGGTAATAGAAGTCGAAGCAAGAATAAATCCCCAAGCGGAAAAACTTAATGTTTCGCGACCTAAGTCGGTAGGTGAAATTGCATTGCCTCAGTCAATACTGAATTATGTGCAGCGCACTCAAGAAATTGTGATTTTGTCCAATGCTACTGAGCAAAATCTATTTTTGGAAGATGAGTATGTGATCCAAAAGCAACCAAAGTCTGTACTTTGTTTGCCGATCACCCGTCAGTCAAACTTGCTGGGAATTTTATATTTAGAAAATAACTTCATCCCCAACGCTTTTACCCATGACAAGCTTTCTGTGCTAGAGATTTTGGCAGTTCAAATTGCCATTTCCCTGGAAAATGCTCGTCTTTATCAAGGGCTAGAAGACAGCCAAGAACAACTTAACCTGGCATTGAAGTCTGCCCAAATCGGTATTTGGAGTTGGGATATTCTCAACGATCACTTTGACTGGGATGAGCAGGTTTATCAACTCTTTGGAGTCACATCAGGAACGTTTATCGGCCATTCAGAAGCCGTATTGGTTCGCGTGCATCCAGATGACCGCGAATTGCTCGCCCAATCTTTGAGCAGAGCGATTAACGAAGGCGTAGAACACGATCTGGAATATCGACTTATTCGGGATGATGGCAGCATCCGCTACGCGGCTTGCCGGGGAAGAGCCTCTTTCAACGCAGAGGGCAAAGCGACTCGCATGAGTGGTGTTGTACTCGATATCACAGAGCGCAAACAAGCGGAAGAATCTCTGCTGATTTCTGACGCCGCCTTACAGCAAATGCCTGATGCTGTTCTGTTAACTGATCTGGAGGGTAATATTCAACGATGGCTGGGCAATGCGGAGCAAATTTTCGGCTATACCGCCTCCGAAGCGATCGCCAAACCTGTGAATTTCTTATATCACCCTGACATTGCAGAAACGATGACCGCCCAAATCATCCAGTCGATTCAGCAAACCGGAGGATTTTGCAGCGAAATTCCCTGTGTGAGAAAAGACGGGTCAAACGTGTTGATTGAAACAACATCGAAGATTGTTTACGACAAAACGGGTAAGCCCCTGTTTTTAGTGGGTATCAACAAAGATATTACTGAACGCAAACAGGCGGAAGCGGAACGTACCCAACTGTACGCCGAGCAAACCGCCCGTCTAGAAGCAGAAGCCGATCGGCGGCGAGCCGCGTTTTTGGCTCAAGTCAGTGCCACCCTCGCCTCTTCCCTGGATTATGAAAGCACCCTTTCCAGCGTGGCAAACCTGGTTGTGCCCTACTTCGCCGACTGGTGCAGCGTTGACCTCCTGCAAGACAATCAATCGATTCATCGGGTCGCCGTTGCCCATCGAGATCCGGAGAAAGTGAAACTCGCCTGGGAACTCCATCAGCGCTATCCTAGACCGTTGGATGCTCCGGAAGGTGTGCCGAAAGTGCTGCGTACCGGACAAACAGAAATGTGGGCAGAAATTCCAGATGCGATCCTGGCAGAAGCGGTCAAAGATTCAGAACATCTGCAAATTCTGCGGGAACTGGGTTTAAAGTCCTGTATTATCTCACCGTTGATGGCACGGGGACGAATTCTCGGTGCGATTACGTTTGTCACAGCTGAATCCGCCCATTGTTTTAGCACCGCCGACCTCTCACTGGCGGAAGATATTGCTCATCGAGCAGCGATCGCCATCGACAATGCCCGCCTCTATCGGGAAGCGCAGCAGGCGCAACAAACGGCGGAGCGAGCAGCCCAGCGAATTGCCCGTCTCCAGTCGATCACCGCTGCCCTTTCAGAATCCCTCACACCCGCCCAAGTGTCTGAAGTCATCGTCGAACAGGGCATGGCGGCTTTGGGTGCAAACTATGCTCTGGTGGCATTGCTCAATGAAAGGGGTACGGAACTGGAAATTGTGCGAGCGGTTGGCTATGAAGGGAATCAAACCGATGGCTGGCAACGTTTTTCTATCGATGCAGCCGTCCCTCTAGCAGAAGCGGTACGGACTAGACAACCTATTTGGGGTGAAACGTCAGGAAAACGAGCCGCTCGTTACCCTCATCTGGCTGAAGCCTATGCTCGATTTAATTTCGAGACTTGGATTTCTATCCCGCTAATAGTAGAGAATCGGGCAGTGGGAGGACTGTCTATGGGCTTCACGGAGCCGCAACAGCTCAATCAGGATGACCAAGCTTTTATTTTGGCGTTGGCGCAACAATGCGCCCAAGCGATCGCCCGTTCCCATCTCTACGAAGCCGAACGAACCGCGCGAAGTGCGGCGGAAGCGGCAAACCGGATCAAAGATGAATTTTTAGCCGTTCTCTCCCACGAACTGAGAACGCCGCTTAACCCGATTTTGGGTTGGGCAAAGCTGCTGCGGAGCCGCAAGTTCGATCCGGCAACAAGCGATCGCGCCTTAGAAACCATTGAGCGCAACGCTAAGTTACAAACCCAATTAATTGAAGATCTGCTCGATGTCTCTCGCATTCTTCAGGGTAAGCTGAGTCTCAAAGTTTGCCCCGTTGACTTGGTATCGACGATTAAAGCTGCCATCGAAACGGTGCGGCTATCAGCCGAAGCCAAGTCTATCCAGATTCAGGCAATCCTCGAACCTGGCATCGGGCAGGTTTCCGGTGATGCCAATCGATTGCAGCAAGTCGTTTGGAATCTGCTTGCCAACGCCGTTAAGTTTACTCCCCCTGGGGGACAGGTAGAGATTACCTTAGAGCAGGTCGGCACCCAAGCTCACATCACCGTCACCGACACAGGTAAGGGGATTGTACCGGAGTTTTTACCCTATGTGTTTGATTATTTCCGTCAGGCAGATGGTAGCACCACACGCACCTTTGGGGGATTGGGTCTAGGACTGGCAATCGTCCACCATCTCGTAGAACTTCATGGTGGCACCGTTAGCGCCTCTAGTCTGGGTGAAGGACAAGGTGCAACCTTCCTCATCAAGCTTCCCTGTTTGCCAAATGAGCGAGAAAGGCACTCAGATGAAGAAGACAACTTGTCACGGCTGAATTTTCACTCCTTACCCCTGTCTGGCTTACAAATTCTTGTGGTGGATGATGATGCAGATATGCGAGAGTTTTTGTGCTTTATGTTGGAGCAATATGGCGCAACTGTGACTTCTGTCGCCTCAGCAAGGGAAGCGCTGACTACACTAAGACAATCCCCGCCAAATGTCGTCATCAGTGATATTGGTATGCCAGAAATGGATGGTTATATGCTGATGCGACAGGTGAGGAGTCTCAAACCAGAGCAAGGAGGAAATATTCCCGCGATCGCTTTGAGTGCCTATGCTGCCGAGATTGATTACCAACTAGCGATCGCCGCAGGATTTCAACAGCACATTTCTAAGCCTGTAGAGCCAGAGAAATTGGTGGATGCGATCGCCTTATTAATTAACGAAAAAAAGCAATGATATGCACAACCTCCCCTGTCATGCAACTTGCTCAGAACTTTCACCGAATATCTTCATAAAACTGCTTCAGATACGCAGGCGAAGCACCGACTCCCCACAAAAAACCGATGTATAAATAAATCAACGTTGCCTTCCAAGTTCCCCACTTAGCAACGCGACGGTCAGAACTTTGCACAACGCGATTGATCTGGCGAATCCGTCCCTGTCGCACCAGCTTCAAGCAAAGGTCGGCTTCCTCCAAAATTGGCAAAGCGGCATCAAATCCGCCGCACTTCCAGAAATCTTGGCGACGACAAAACATCACCTGGTCGCCAAACAGCAAGCGCAATCCTTTGAAAAACAAATAAGGATGAAAGATTAACGGCGCGTAGTAAGTTTTCAGATAGTTGTGCAAAGACACTCCCCAACGTGTTGTCTCAGCACCAGCCATCAGAGAAATAAAGCCCCCGCAGCTAACGGTTTGATCTGCCAACGTCTCCTCAATTACCGCTACCAAATCATCCGGTACAGTGGTATCCGCATGTAGAAAACAGAGAATATCCCCAGCCGCGACTTCTGCACCTTGGTTCATCTGTACTGCTCTGCCCCGTGGTGAGTGGGTGAGCACATAGGTAGTATCTGTAGACTGAGTCAGCGTCTGGCAAAGACGATCAGCTAGCGTTACCGTCTCGTCTTCGCTACCTCCATCCACCACCAACACTTCCCACGCTGGGGGAGTAAGTAGGCTGAGTTGGCGCAAAGTACGTTCTAAACACCGTCCTTCGTTGAGTGTGGGAATAACAATTGAGAGGCGAACCATTAGTACAGGAAGGTTGAGGGAAAAACTGTAGTAGCACTTCAGAAACCCAGAGGATAATCCCTGGCGCTTTACGGGTAAACAGGTAGCCTCTGACAAAAAAATTCCGGTGGTAACACCGGAAACAGAAGGCAAAACACCCTTAGACTGCAACAGGTGTTTGTTGCTTTTGTGCCAATTCCAAAAGACGACGAATGCGTTCTTCTGTCGGCGGATGGGTGCGGAACAGTGTTTGCAAGCCTTCTTTGGAAAGGGGATTGACAATCAATAACGGTGAAAGTGATGGGTTGCCATTCATGGGGATTTTATGACCCATTTCTTCCAGCTTTTCTAGCGCACTTGCTAGGGCGGTGGGGTTGCCAGTAATTTGTGCTGAACCAATGTCCGCAGAGTATTCGCGGGTACGAGAAATCGCCATTTGAATCAGTGCTGCGGAAAGGGGAGCAAGAATGATCAAGAATAAGATCCCTAAGGGGTTTGAAGCTTGACGGCGATCGCGGGTAACGGGGCCATATAGCGCCCCAAAGGTCAGAATGCGCCCTAGGTAGGTAACCGCCCCTGCCAATGTCCCCGCAACGGCTTGAGTGAGGGTATCGCGGTTGCGGATGTGGGTTAATTCGTGGGCGAGTACGCCCTCTAATTCTTCGCGGGAAAGCAAATCCATAATGCCTGTGGTTACGGCTATGGCTGCATGGTTTGGGTCGCGTCCTGTCGCAAAGGCGTTAGGAGATTGCGTTGGTACGACAAATAACGTCGGCATGGGAATTTCGGCTTTTTTGCTCAACGAAGCTACCATGTCGTAGAGTTCAGGCGATTGTTCGCGGGGAAGGGGTTGAGCGTGGTAGGAGGCGAGGGCGATTTTGTCGGAGGAATACCAGGAACCAAAACTGGTAATCGCGGCTAAGACAAAACCGATAATCAGTCCCTGTTCGTTACCGATCAAGTAATATCCAGCCAAAACCAAAAGACCACTCAAGAGTCCAAGTAAGGTTGCTGTCTTTAATTGATTGATGCCCAGCATAAATTTTTTACCAATTATTGATGACAATTTTCTGTATTGTTATCAAGTTCTCAGATCCCCCTAGTTCTCTGTCTCTATCCTGTGAGCGATATTTTTCTCTGACCGCTGGCAGGAATGCGATCGCCATCAAGAAACATGTTGAGGGAGTCAGATTCTTTACCAAGCATTCTTTATCTCAATCATCAATGAAGTTAGCTTTTATTTTCGGGTGAAAATTGCCAGGATTTAAAGCGAAATCATTAATGATATATACCCGCGAAACGACAAACTTCAGTACAAATAAATAACCCTAGCCAATTGAATCGACTAGGGTTTAAAAAATACTAAGTATTTACGACTCTAGAAAGAGCGGAAAATAAAAACTCCAACAATAAAGGACACAACGATAGCTTTCAAAAGATTGTTGAAAAGCTGCCCTAACTCTGGGTTAGAACCTAGTAATAGATCGTTGCGACCAGCGGTAAAAAATAAAGACCAAGCTTGGTTAGTAGCAATCGGTGCAAAGTTGTTGAAGTCACTTCTAAAAACAGCAGGCAGACAAACGTAGCGGTTGGCAATGTCAAAGTCAGTTTTCATAGCAATTCTCCTGTGTTTGTAAACTTGCATTGATTGAGACAAAGAATGGTCTAGCTGACACCGAATGCCGTCAATAACAGCAGACATAGAAGTAAGACAGCTACTCCGCCTTGAAGGGCATAGCGACGTTGCTGCTCAATGCTGGGATACTCTGCGGGGTACATAGCGGATTCAACGGCGTAGTTGTTGAGGATGCCTCGGTCGTTGGTGGTGTATCTCATATCGTTTACCTTTTGTAACCTTATGTAAATCAATGTAACGAATTATTTACACATTGTCAACAAACTCCATTTTTTTGCTATGAGGCTTAGTTGGGTCAGCAATAAGCACGGTTTAACAGCGGGTTACATTTGCCTTTGCCCCTACCTCAACTTGGACTTCTCAAGCGGATAGTGATCAGTGGCGGTTGCAGACCATTCCCACATGGAACCCGCGTAGTTTTTGACGTTGGTAAAGCCTAAATCTGCTAGCACCGCTAGGAAGAACCCGGAGCGAACGCCACCCGTACAGTAAGTAGCAACGGGCGTATGGGTTTCTATTCCGGCAGCTTTGAGGGTTTCCAGGATTTGTTCCCGTGGTAGTAAGTACCCCGAATTATCTAATAACGTTCTGAAGTAAAAAGGGACAGCACGGGGAATGTGTCCGCCTCTTTTTTCTCCGTAAATCGTCAAGCCAGCATATTCGCAAGGGGAGCGGGTATCTATAACTTTGAAGGCTGAGTTGGAGAGTTGCGCTTGGAGTTCATCGCGTTGAATTTCCCAAAAACGCGATCGCTTCACGGTAAAATCTCCCGGAGTTGGCTGTGTCAGTTCCCAGACAATCGGTACGCCCACTTGCATCAAGGCTGGATAGCCGCCATCAACAAACGCCGCCCGAGAGTGTCCCAGCGTCCGCAGCATCCACACAATCCGCCCCTCTTCCCCAAAATCTCGCGCCGGATTCCCCGCAACAATCACGGGTTTATCGTTGCAAATCCCCAGAGAACGCAGCTTTTGGGCTAAAACCTCTACATCATCAATTAATTTGCCCTGATTAGGGAATTTTTTCTGAGAAAATCGCTGCCAATTTACCTGCACTGCACCAGGAACATGTCCTAGCAACCACAGCACCGGATTGCGAACATCCAGAACAGTTGCTCCCTGTTCGATCAGTCGCTTTGCTAGTTCTGCACTCACTACCCAGCGATTTTGGAGGAACGGATTTGAGTTAACGTTAGTCCCCATAGTGAGTTCTGGCTCTTATGATAAAGACAGTGCGAGTATCTTCGATAATCTCGTAAAGAATTCGATCTTTCCTATTTAATCTATAAGAATAATGAAAATAAAACTTAGTTTTGAGCCAATTGCAAAAAATGAATTTAACTTGTAATCCTGATGTCAATTCACTCTTTTTTGCAAAGATATAAAAGTACTAAAAACTTTAGCCAAAAATTTGTTCCATTGTCAAAACATCACCCTTCTGATACTGTTCTTTAGCTTCTGTAACATCGGTCAATAATTCAGGGTCTTGTAGTAAACTAGCCGTTTCAATCCAAGCATCTAACTCTTCTTGGCTAATCAATACCATTTTTTTATCTTCCTGAGTAATTACAACTCCTCCTGGCTCAGTACTAGCAAGTTCTATGACTTCGTTGAAGTTATTCTTAGCGTACTCTGCTGTAACTTGATGCATAATTTTATTCAATCCAAATTAAAAGCTTGCTTAACTGAAAATTACCAGGTCTATTCGTATCTACTTTTCATTATTACTCAATGTCTGTGATGTGGTTTCAACCAAGGATTTTTTATGATGTTGATGCGATCTGCGATCGCCCGTTCGTCTGCTGTAGTGAGGTGTTAGCTGCTATGTGCCCATAGATTGGCAAAACGTTCGGCAGACCAACCGACAAGGTCTGATACTTGCCCATCACCAATTTCGACAACTCGCATGACTCCATCCTTACGCTCCACTACATCCACAGAGAAAAACTTACTGTGAATCCTCTTAGCGCACTCGCTAACAACGTCTGGAATTTCCTCGCTCAAAGAAGCAGCAAATGGTTTATTTCGCAAAACAAAGTAACGCTTCTCAGATTCTGCAATGAAGTCTTCAACTCGTCGCACACAGATACCCCCCTCAATTGTTCCTCGGAACCTCTGCATCTCAGCAATAACTATTCCGATATCTGATGGCTTATTGACGATTGCACCGACTGAGGTTTTGAGAGACTTAACATAATCTTTGATGAAGAACTGTTCCCAGCCTAATGCCTTCAACTTGCTTTCCAAGTCATCATCAACGAAGTAGAACTGGGTTTCTGGGGTTAAATCGGCAACTAGAGGATACCAGTTTGGAAGATAGTGCGTAGCTAAGTACTCAGCTTGAGGTGTAAAGGCATAAGCACCTGCTCTCTCTATGGCACTAACCAACAATGCATAGTCAGAAGGGGAAAGCATCCAACCTCTGTAGACTACATCTAAATCTGGAGGAAGAACCGGACTAATTTTCGGTGAACTAGCTCCCAGCGATTCTAAAGAGATGACAGCGGTATCAAATCCCGCATTGTGCAGAGATGCAACCTGGTCAAGGTACATCTCATCTACCTTTTTGGAATTGAAATAATCGCTGGGAAATAGGAATATCACGGAACTACCGAGCTGACTGCACCAATTTTAACCCCGATTAACCTTAACGAGATTGTCTCTTCTCTCTCTGTGTCCTCTATGGTTCCTTAAATCTCACCCATTAAATTAGGGTGGTTGTATCAGTAATTAATGCTCTGCGAGCCATATCAAGGAGTGCGAATTCCGGACTGTACGCGCCAGAGGCTGGCATAAATTCCCTCTCGATCGAGCAATTCTTCGTGACGTCCCTGCTCTACCAATTTACCTTGCTCCATCACATAAATGCAGTCGGCATTGCGAACGGTAGAGAGACGATGAGCGATCGCAATCGTGGTGCGATTCTGAATAATCCGCTCTAGCGATCGCTGAATTGCCGCTTCTGTCTCATTGTCCACCGCTGATGTGGCTTCATCGAGAATCAGAATCGGGGGATTTTTGAGAATAGCACGAGCGATCGCTAACCTTTGCTTTTGCCCGCCTGATAATTTCTGCCCCCGTTCCCCAACCAGCGTGTCGTAACCTTGGGGAAGTTGCCGGATAAAGTCATGAGCTTCGGCAATTTCTGCGGCGGCGATTACTTCCGGGAGGGTGGCGTCAAAGCTGCCGTAGGCAATGTTCTCCCTAACCGTACCGTGGAATAAAAAGACATCTTGGCTGACTAAGCCAATGGCTCGACGCAAATCCTGTAGCTTGATGTTTTGCAGTTCGATGCCATCAAGGGTTATAGCACCCCCTTGTACTTCGTATAGCCTTAATAATAACTTGACTAAAGTGCTTTTCCCTGAACCCGTGGCACCGACAATGGCGATCGTTTTCCCCGCCGGAATATGCAGTGAGAGATGCTTGATAATCGAGTCGCGTCCGTTGTAGGCAAAGGTGACATCCCGCAACTCCAGCTCACCCCGCACCAAGCTAACCGGAAGCGACTTGTCTCCAGAATGAATAGCAATCGGTGTATCGAGTAAATTCATGACGCGATTTGTTGATGCCATTGCCCGTTGGTACTGATCGAGGGTTTCTCCCAAGCGGGTTAAAGGCCAAAGTAAGCGCTGCGTCAGAAATACCAATACACTGTAAGTCCCAACCGCCAGTCTTCCGGCGATCACCTCCAATCCGCCGTAGAACAAAATCCCTGTGAAGCCAAATAAAATGACGATGCGAATCAACGGCACAAACGCCGCACTAAATTTAATCGCCCGACGGTTACTCTGGCTGTAAGCCTCGCTTTCCACTTCAATCCGTTTGATTTCGTAGTCTTCGGCGGTGAAGCTTTTAATTGTCGTGATGCCAGATAGATTATTTGCTAGTTGTCCGTTTAGGAGACTGACTTTCTCGCGAACTTCTGCGTAACGTGGCGCAAGCAGACGCTGAAAAGCAATCGAACCCCAAAGGATAAACGGCATTGGCAGCACCGCCATCCAAGCAACGCTGGGAGCAAGAATAAAGAACGTTGTACCAATGACGATCGCTGTTGTAGTTACCTGAATAATGTCATTGGCTCCCACATCCAAAAAACGCTCTAGCTGGTTGATGTCATCGTTGAGAATGGACATCAAGCCGCCCGTGCTGCGTTCTTCAAAAAACTCTTGTTCTAGGGATTGCAAATGGCTATAAGCATCCAGACGTAACTCGTGCTGAATCGTCTGCGCCAGGTTCCGCCAAAGCCGCGCGTAGGCATACTGAAAAATAGACTCTAAGCCCCAAGTAATTAAGGTGAGGAAGGAAAGGATCAACAGTTGCTGGGTGACATCGGTGACGCCAAACTGAGCAATTAGGGAATCTTGTTGATTGACGACGACATCTACCGCCGCACCAATTAACGCTGGGGGCGCGAGGTCAAAGATTTTGTTGAGAATTGAACAGGCGATCGCCTGCCACATGTGGGTACGATGGTTGCGTCCGTAGTACATCAGGCGCTTCAAGGGTGGCGCTGATTTGGGCAGAGTTTTCTGCGTTGGGGAACGACGCGATCGCGCTTTATTCTGATTCACCGGGTTTTTTATACTGGTATTGCCTCGCTTAATTCCTCAGAATCAGCCTAGACCTGGCTTTGAGTAGTTTAATTCTAGAGCTTGAGAGAAGAAGCGATCGTCTCTTCTCCTTTCTTTTGGGGGAGTTTTGAAGGGGCGATCGCATTCTTTGGCGACTAACAACGCTCGTCCGGGGTAATGCGGGAATTGGAATTTGCTGGAGAGCGATCGCGTAGCGTTCCGTAGGGAATCGCTTTGAGAATAAGCAGAAGGGCGAACGCAGAGGTACGCCCCGACTGTAAACTTTAGAGGATTTCAGCTTCGTGTTTTAGCGATCGCGCTAATCTTACGACTTAACTGGACTTTGGCGAATTACGTCTCTATCGCATCAGGGTCAATTCCTGCCTCGCGTAGCCGTTGTGCCAAGCGTTCGGCGCGAAGTCGTTCCTGTTCCAATAAAGACTCTGCTTCTAGCACTCTAGCTTGCAGTTGAGCAAGCTGTCGTTGAATCTCTACATAAGTTGCAAAGCGTTCTCCATCTGGACGAATTAACTCTAATTCCTCTCCGGATAAATCGAAGCGAATGCCTAGGCGTGGACTCACCCAATTGGCGATCGGGTCGATCACATCTAAGCGTTCTGGCGATCGCAACCAGCCGCTTAAATCGTTGCGTTCCGGATCGTAGAGATAGTATTCTTCAACCCCGTAGCGGTCGTAAAACACCTGTTTTTTATTCATCTCGGTGAGGGTATTGCCAGGAGAGAGAATCTCAAACACTACTTGAGGGGCAATATCCTCCTCATTCCATTGTTGATAAGAACCGCGATCGCCTTTAGGTCTGTCAAAGACAACCATTACATCTGGTGCTTGACGCAGTTTGGGATTGCCCTTAACGGGGTACCACAATAAGTCTCCAGCCACAAATACCTGGGGATTGTCCGCAAACAACCATTCCAGATTTTGCTGCACGACAACGATCCAGCGAAATTGTTTGGTGTTATCAGACATCGGCTGACCATCACTATCGGGATAGATGATCTTTGAAGTGGGAAGCGAAGTGACTTGAGGAACCATAAATGACCGCCCAGCCTTCCTAACTCTTAGCTTTTAATCGTAGCAATTGTTGAGAGGATCTCGGCTTGGGGTTTTGGCGATCGCTCCTCGTCTAAAGAATAATTGGCAGAACCCAACAAGCTCGTTAACTCTACTAACCCTACGATTAATTAGCTCCTGCTACTTAATCGCTTCTTCCAAGAATTTGTGAGATGCCAATGCTTCAAAACTCCAACTTTTATTAAAAAGTCGGGGTTCTCACCTTCACGAATCCTTGAGGAGTAGCTGATCAATTAGTTCGACGACACCCGCACCGCGATCGCCTGAAGTTACCCAATCAACTCCTCTAAAGCAATACAAAGTCCAGAGGCTTTATCTACCCCTGAAGGAAGCACCATCACCGCATCTTTATTCAAAATTACTTGGTGTTGCAATCCCAAATCGCGGATTGTTTCTAGCACCGTAGTTTCATAGGGTTTCCAAGTTGCAACAATGACCCGTCCCACCCCCAAGGAGTCAACCCCTCGCTCCTGCAAGGCTCTAACAAATTCCTCTAATGGCGGCTCCGCTAGCGGTTTTTCCTCGCCTGTTGCGGGTCGGTAGAGTAAGCCTCCATTCTCAGCGATAACGCGATCGCACAACTCGATCTCAGGAAACACATTAAGCAGCTCATCAAGCTGTCGTCCCGTTACCAAAATTAATTTTCGCCCAGAGTCTCGCAGACGCTCAAGCGCCTCTAATGTCTCTTCCTCTACCCGACCATCCTGTGCCAGCGTACCATCATAGTCGCTAGCCAATGCAAGGTAGCGCATTAGTTTTTTCTCCTCAGATTGAGCGAATCAAATTTAATTTTAAGAGGGACTATTCCGGTTTCTTATGCCAATCTCCGTCCTCTCCTTTTTCGTAATCTCGCTTCACCGCACTCCAAGCGACACGAAAGGCATTTTCTTCTTCGTCGTACTCATCCAAAGCACTATTAAACGCCGCCCGAAAAATCTCTTGGGCGTGCTTGGGTAAGTGGTTTTTAACTGAATCTGGTAGGTCTTCAAGTTTTTGATAAGGCATAAATATACTCTTCAACTGTTAAATGAGCAATAGTTTTAAATTTTGAGTTCTAAGTGTTTCCTAGGGTTGTGTTTTCTTCACACTCACCACTTCACTTCAGCAATTTTCAGTTTAGTTAGCCAAACAAATAGGGGCGAACAACTATTCGCCCCTAGGAATTTAGCACATTTACCTAACAGGAAATAAACCTCTACTCTTTGATCATTCCCGGTTTACCGATAGTCAGAAGGAGTCCGGGTGCTAGGGTCTACGGTAGTTTGGTAATGAGTAGTCTCTTGGCGCTTCTTGCCAGCTAGCCCAGCTAAACCTAGCAGACCAAGTAAGCCTAACCAGCCCCAGTCAAAACCATCATCTTCACTTTCTACTTCTACGGCGTCAACGCCTGGTTCTACACCCGTTTGAGCGCCAGCAGGCAACGTCAGGGGCATAACTGCCAGACTAGTTGCAAGAATTGCCGATCCGGCTAGTTTTGGTAAGTTAAAGCGTTTCATAGTTTTGTTAGTTCCAAAAAAGGTCTTGTTATACGATGATTTCCGGTTTATCGATAGTCAGAAGGAGTCCGAGTGCTAGGGTCTACGGTAGTTTGGTAATGAGTAGTCTCTTTGCGCTTCTTGCCAGCTAGCCCAGCTAAACCTAGCAGACCAAGTAAACCTAGCCAGCCCCAGTCAAAACCATCATCTTCACTTTCTATTTCTACGGCGTCAACGCCTGGTTCTACACCCGTTTGAGCGCCAGCAGGCAACGTCAGGGGCATAACTGCCAGACTGGTTGCGAGAATTGCCGATCCGGCTACTTTCGATAAGTTAAAGCGTTTCATGGCTTTGTCAGCTCCCAAATAAGGTCTTGTTATATCTAGAAGCTTATTGGCTTCCTCTCCTCGTCGCGTCAGTCTTAAGCTGTAAGCTTGACGGTTTTTAATTACTGCTAAGGAAAGAGATAAAGTTAGTAAAATATCTAGACTTGAATTGGGCATTGACTTAAGCCAAACTTGCTGCTTAGATCCCCGACTTCCTAAAGAAGTTTGGGATCTAGATTTAGCCTATTTCCTGCTCTTTTAAGGCTATAGCGCTTGTTTAACCTTTGCATCCCAACCCATCCCTTGCATCCAACCGGGATAGATCGCTTGGGGTGCGGTCAGTTCATCAAGTTGTTCCACTTCCTGCAAAGACAAATTCAGTTCCACCGCACTCAAGTTATCTTCCAAGTGCGACATTTTATTTGCACCAATAATAATTGATGAAATGAAAGGCTTCGTCAGTATCCAAGCCAGCGATACTTGGGCGGGGGAAGCCGAGTGGCGCTGTGCAATAGTTTTGAGCAAATCGACGACATCGTAGCCTTTCTCGACATCAATAGGCGGAAGTTGGAAGTTGTTGAGACGCGCTCCTTCTGGTGTTGGGTTCTCTCTGGTGTATTTCCCACTCAGGAAACCGCCAGCCAAGGGACTCCAGACCAGCACGCCAATACCTGCCTCTTCAATAAAAGGAACGACTTCGTATTCAAGATCGCGACCTAACAACGAGTAGTACATCTGCGCCCCAATGAAACGGGTGTAAACCAAGACCAAGGGCGATGTAGGGTTGCACATCACCTTGTGAACCAACGGTGAGAATAGTAGTTAACTGAGTCACATCTCACTCGGTTTAGGTGTGATTGTAGGTTTCCCCAAGAGTAGCCCCAGGTCTAAATTGAAGTGAACCAATTTAAGCGTTCAGTAAACGCTCAAGCCATTAGCTACGGTGGTTATTGCTGTAGTGGATTCTTGCCCCTGCCCATTGCAGTTTATCTCGTAGGGTTTGGTAGTAAGAATAGCTCTCGCGCAGAATGATAAATTTCGC
This sequence comes from Kastovskya adunca, assembly GCF_059505785.1. Lineage (NCBI taxonomy): Bacteria > Bacillati > Cyanobacteriota > Cyanophyceae > Coleofasciculales > Coleofasciculaceae > Kastovskya > Kastovskya adunca. The sequence goes on from NZ_JCACLG010000006.1 coordinate 26,395, forward strand.
TCGACAATTGGCTATACGCACATCCACCCGCTGTCCTGTGGCGATTGAAGTTGCCATAACACCATCCATCCATAGCTTTGTGCTTTGCTCGTAATCGGCTAGGGGCCAGATGCTGACGACGGAACCCGCAGGCAAAACGAGGGAACGACTGGAAAGACTTAAAGGGCAAATCGGCGTGATAACGAGGGCTTCCATACCATCGTGCAAAATGGGCCCGTTTGCCGAAAGGTTGTAGCATGTTGAACCTGTGGATGTAGCAACAATTAGCCCATCACCTTGATATTGATCAACGATTTCCCCATCAATTTCCATCTCTAGAATGGAGGTAATCATCCGGGTAGCGGAAGCGGGTTTGATGCACATTTCGTTGAGAGCCAGGAAGCGATCGCTTATTGGTTCAGTATTAGTGCGATCGCCTTCAAACACTGCCGCCTGCACCATCATCCGCCGCTGGATAGCATAGCGGTCTTCTAGTAGCCGATCCCAAACTGACTCAGTATCCTTAAATTCTTCAAAGGGTTCTGTCAAAAACCCCAAATGTCCCCCCACATTTACCGCCAGAATGGGAATGCCTTCTGGAACAAGGTGCCGTGCTGCGGCTAAAGCAGTACCATCGCCCCCCAGAACGATCGCCAAATCAATGCTTTTGGTCACGGAGGCTAAAAAGACGGGGTAGGGATTGTCCTGTACGCCACTTGGCCCAATCAGGACGTTACATTGGCGTTTTTCTAGCTGTCGGGCGCATTTTTCTGCCCAACTTCTGCCGAGGGAATCCCCAGCTTTGTGAACGATAATGACTTGCTTTAGCTGCACGCTGACCTCACTGCCTAAGTTCTAGTCTTTACTGTCAAAAGGCTGAAGTATAGAGTCTGAAGGCTCTGTGTTGCAACCCCATCAATTCAGCCTTCGTTCTACGATTGGACGGTGAAGGTACGGATACTTTTTTCAAAGTTGGGCAAACGCTGGTCAAATTCACTTTGGGTGGTAGAGTAAGTCACTAGCCAAAAGGTCTCCCCTTGTTGCACCACGTAGAAAAGCTGCTTGATCGGGACTTGCTCGGTTTTGGGTTGGGCAATAATTTTCCCCATCCGATACTCACCTTGAGACTCAATGTTTTGCTCAAGGACGTCGTACTGAGTGGAGAGCTGTTGGGTTGCTGTTTGCAGGTATTGCTCTAAGGTAATTCCGGCGGGGACTTCTTGCTGACTAACGTTGACATTGGTAATGAAGCCAGAACTACTCTGCTGGGTATCAAAGGCGAGTAAAGCGATCGTCTCTGCATTTTGTTCGATTGCCTGAATTCTGGCTTCGTAATTTGGATCAATGGCTTTTAGATCTGCCGCAATTTCATCAAGATCAGTACTAGGATTGCCCCCCTCATAATTTGCCGGAACCGATAAGGCAACCCCATCGCCTTGAATTTCCTTCAGTGTCGCTGCTGAAGGGTCGGTTGGCTGAGGGGAAGCCGTAGTTTGTGGCGAGGCGATCGCTTGGGGTGAGATTACGGCTTGGGGCGACTCCGTTGCTTGGGGCGTTGTTTGGTTACACCCTACACTCGTGATCAATAGCAGCAGACCAGCCAGCGAACCCCATTTGTATTTATTCATTTGGCGTTAGAGTTTCTTACTTTTAAGAGCCTAGCAACTTTACCGCCGTCACGCCTGCATCCCACCACTGAAGTCAGGCTGTCAAGGTAATAGTTGGGATAAATGCCAGGGTTATTTGATAGTTTCACCTGAAAATCGTCGGTCGATGGTCATCTTGAGTTAGGAAAAAGGTTCCTGGCAATGTTTGTTCGCTTTCCTGTCACTTGCACTTGAGAGCAGTAAACTACAGCTACAGAGATAGAATGGACAATCTCTCCTAGCGGCACAACCGGGCTTGACGTTCACCTCGCCCTAGCCAAAACTCAAACAGTAAATAAAGCGTGTAATTCAACAATACTGTGTCTACTAAAAGTAAAAAGCGAATCTGGGGTGACTTTACCGGAAATGATTTAACTAATATCGAAACAAAAACCATCGTTGCCCAAGGCGTAGAGATAGCATTTCAGTCAGGACATCAGTCTATTCAGGTTCTCAAAAACATTAACTTGGAAATTCAACGGGGAGACATCGAGATCTTGATGGGCCCCTCTGGTTCTGGGAAAACTACCCTGCTGTCCATCTTGGCTGGACTACTGACACCCGATCAAGGCAAAGTGTATTTGCTGGGAGAAGAAATTACCAAGATGTCTCGAAATCAGTTGGCACAGTTTAGACGAGAAAATATTGGCTTTATTTTCCAAAATTTCAACTTGTTTCCAGCTCTAACAGCCGCCGAGAATGTAGAAGTGGTGTTGAACCTCAAAGGATTCCGTGGGGAGAAAGCCAAACAGCAATCACAAATTCTTTTAGAACAGGTGGGATTATTTCTGCAAGCCCATCAAAAGCCCAGTGATTTGTCTGGAGGACAGAAGCAACGGGTGGCGATCGCGCGGGCTTTAGCCGGACATCCCCGGATCATTATGGCAGATGAACCCACAGCCGCATTAGACTCCCAGAGCGGACACAAGGTTATTGAGTTACTGCGGCGGCTAGCAAAGGAAGAAGGCTGCACAGTGCTGATGGTGACGCACGATCCGAGGATTCTTGATGTTGCCGATCGCGTTACTTATTTAGAAGATGGCATCTTGAAAGAGACGGAAAATCAGGACATCCACAAAACGAGTTAACTCAAACATGAGGGCGATCGCTACTTAGCCGCGACTATCTCCCGCAACGTTGCTTGCACTGAACGCGGCTGCCAACCCAACTCCTGACGGGCTTTTGTGGCATCTACGCGGACGCAGCGATCGTAAATGTAGTGGACGCGTTCGCGACTGATGGGGGGTTGCCAGTTGAAGAGGCGTCCGATGGGATCGAGGAGATTTCCCGCTAATTGGACTAGGGGCTTGGGGACTTCGCGAGGAGCTGGGACTCCACTTTCTTGACTGATGAAATTGAACATTTCGCGGGTAGTAAGTTCACCTGCGGAAATAATATAGTGTTCTCCTGGCTGACTTTTTTCGGCGGCGAGAATCATTGCCGCCACCAAGTCATCTACATGGACGATACCTGTAACGCGATCGCCTCCTGCCCAAACCTTCAATCCACCCTTGAGAAATTGCTGCATCACCGGGCCAAAATGGGGGTCATCTGCCCCAAAAATCCCTGAAGGGAGAACACTCGCGACGGGAAACCCCTTAGCGGCAAAGCCATCGACCAACTCTTGAGCCAGATATTTGGTGCGGTCATAAGCGGAGGAAAAGTCTTTTTGTTGGCGTTTAAAGGTTTCATCAACCACTTGCCCCTGAGTATCGCCAAAAATGCCAATCGTGCTGCAATACACCATCTTAGACACGCCAGCCGCTTGCGCCGTTTCCAGCACCGCACGGGTTCCTTCCACGTTCACCCGCTCCATCTGAGCGGCATCAACTATCCCCAACTCAACATAGGCAGCCGTATGGAACACCGTATCAACCCCTGCCATTGCCGCTTCCAAGGCTTCCCGGTCAGTAATTTCACCGTAAACCAACTGCACCTGAGAGCGAGAAAGACGCGACAAATCGCTGGACTTGCGGACTAAACCAACAACCTTATCGCCTCGTTGTTCTAAGGCTTGTACCAAGTGAGAGCCTGTAAAGCCGTTTGCTCCAGTTACGAGCGCTTTCATTATTTACTATGCTCCAAGTCATTTAATCCTTATTTTGAGATAAATAGACTATCAATAATTGTAGAGACGTTCCGGTGGAACGTCTCTCTACGATCAATCCGTAATTCCCCTTATGACCTTATACAAAAACAAATATCGGATTGAATCTGCCCGATGCCAGAATTGGGACTATACATCTAACGGTTACTATTTCGTTACCATCTGCACCCAGAACCGAGAATATTTTTTCGGTGATGTTGTGGCAGACAGAATGCAGTTTTCACCGATTGGCAAAATTGTGGCTGAAGAAGGGCAGAAAACAGCACAAATTCGTTCCTATATCGAATTGGATGAATGGGTTATCATGCCCAACCACCTGCACGGAATTATCATTATCAAAAATCAACCCACACCACCCCTCGTAGAGACGCCCCGGTGGGGCGTCTCTTTCCATCCGGAGGAGACGTTCCAGGGGGAGACGTTCCAGGAGGAGACGTTCCAGGAGGAGACGTTCCACCCGGAGGAGACGTTCCAGCGGAACGTCTCTACAACGAGGACGGGAAAATCACGGTTAAAGCCAAAATCTCTGGGGTCAATTCTTGGTCAAATTAAAACGGCTTGTACCAAACGAATCTGGGAAGCTGGATTTGATGATTTCAATTGGCAAGACCGATTTTACGACCATATCATCAGGGATGACGAATCTCTGCACTATATTCGGGAATACATCCTTAACAACCCGCTTAAATGGGAATTAGACAAAAATAATCCCGCTAATTTGTACATGTAAAACCGCACCCTCGTAGAGGCCCCCTGGTAAGGCGTCTTCCGGCGGGGTATCTCTACTCATTACCATAGCCCCTCCTCATCTTTTCCTTGAAGAATGTCTAGGTTTTTTAGTCTATTTGTCTGCTCATAGAGCTTTTTCGTAAATGCGGTAAGTCTTATAAATTGTGCCGCCAGATGCTTCAATCAGCTTACGAGAGGGGTAGTTGTCTTCGTAGACGTAACCGAGTTCTGCTCGTTTGTAAGGCTTGCCTTTTTTAATTCCTCCTCGCATTCCCAAATAAATCAACCCCAAAGGCACCATTTTCCGGCGATACTCTGGTAAAGAACAAATGACAACCACCCGCCCTTGGTCGATTTGACGGCGATACCACAAAAATTTGAGAATTCCCAGCCAGTCTAGCTTGCCGCCGACGTGCTTCAGGGCGATGTTGTAATCTGGGAGTCCCATCCAGAAGCCGACCATTTCACCGTTGTACTCAGCAATGGGAAAGACATCAGGGTCTACCAAGCTTTGAAGGGACTTGGCTTCTTCTAAAAACTCTTCTTGAGTGCGAGGAGTAGAACTCCAGTTGTTAGCAAAGGCTCGGTTAAAGAGATTGTAGAGACTAATGCCGTCTTGCTTAAACCCTTCTCCTTTCGTTCTCAAAGGACGGAACGTAACGCCAGATTTGCAGGCAATTTGATAGGCTTTTTCAAATTTGTCTGGCAGGGGTTTATCTAAAGGAAAGTCGTAGGCGTAGGCATCTTTAGCTTTTTCCCAGCCGTCCTGCTCAATAAATTTTGGATAGTAGGGCGGGTTGTAGGGCATCATCACCATCGGTGGTGAGTCAAAGCCATCTACCAAGAATAAACACTTATTGTGGGTTGAAAGATCGATTGGCCCCCGCACTTTGGTCATCCCTTGCTCGTGCAACCACGCTTTTGCCGCGTTGAACAAAGCCTGGGCAACAGAAAAGTCTTTTATACATTCAAAAAAGCCAAACAAGCCAATGTTTTGACCTTCCCGTTCAATCAAGCGCCGATTAATCGCTGCAACAATGCGACCGACGGCTTGCGGTGAGCTTCCGGATGAGTCGAGGGCAAGGAATTGTTGCAGCGTCCCGTACTGGAAAAAGGGATTGCTCGGAGCAAACTGCTTTGCTATGTCACTGCGTAGGGGAGGCACCCAATAGGGGTCATTCCCATAAACCCGTTTTGGGACATCGAGAAATAATTCGCTTTCTGTGGGGGTAGTTACAGGCCGGATCTCGATCACTATAGTCCTGCGTGCTGAGTCGGTGAGAGGGTTATGGTAAGGGCATGATATACCATGCCCCTACATATTTTGAAGTTGGTAATACCAAGTTCATAAAATAGCACTACAAATCGACCCCCTAACCCCCCTTATTAAGGGGAAATCACATAGTATCTGTAGCAAACGTTCAGGAGGGTATAAGTGACTAATCCTAGTTTCTAGGTGAGGGAGGTGGCGAATAACTAATCAAGCACTAATGGTTGATTTGTGCAAAACATCTCTGGTTGCCGCTAATGCAGCAACTAAGCGGTCTATTTCTTCATGAGTATGAAGAGCATTAACGGTAATCCGCAATCGCGGTTTAGCAATAAACCAGATGGGAGAAATCCAAATACCGTAGTCTGTAATCAGTTTTCTGGCAAAGATTTTGGGGTTGATTTCTGAAGGCAAGATAACGGGAACAACATTCGTTTCTCCGCTTGCCACAAAGTCAAACTCAGCCAGACGCGATCGCAAATACTGGGTTCTTTCCTGAAGCGTTTGTACTAGTTCCGGACGCTGGCGAACCTGGCGGATGCTTTCTAGTGCGGCGGCGGTGACTGGCGGGGGTAAGGAAATCGTGCCAATCGATGTGGGAGAAACATTCAACAAAGGCTTAAGTTCCGCCACATGGCTGCTAATTGCCGCTCCGGCTGAGGCAGCAAATTTGGAGAAGGTGGTCATAATCAAGGGCACCACACCCCGTTCTACGGCTTGTTGGGGCAGCATCCCGAAATGTTCGTAAATGCCTCTTCCCGTCGCCCCAATAGCACCGCTGGCATGAGCTTCATCCATCAGTAGCACGCTACCCGGATAGTTTTGCAGGACATCCAGCATCCCGGGTAAGGGTGCAATATCGCCATCCATTGAAAAAACAGCATCGGATACAACCAGGATGCGGTCATCCGGGCGAGCGTAGCGGCGGAGTTTTTGCGCTAAATTCTCGACATCGCAGTGGCGGTAAGGTTTGACGCGGACTCTGGGGCTATGTCCGAACACTTTTCCCGATCGCGTTCCAGCATTAACAACGGCGGAGACGATGCAGCCATGATTGAGAACGTCAGTCAAAATCAGCGTCTCGCGGGTATGTTGAAATCCTGGTACCGGGATTGCTAAGTGACAGAAGGCATCTACCATCGCTTGCATTGCCATCCAGGCATTCAGGAAAAGCTGGGTGTGGGGCAGATGCTTGAAGGCAGATATTTCCTCCTCTAACTGGCGGTGTAAGTCAATACGACCGCTCAAAACGGAGCAAGAACTATTGGAGGTTCCATACTTGAGAATGGCATCAATTGCGGCTTGCTTGACGGCGTCTTCGTGAACGAGACCTAAAACATCATTGGTACAGAAGCTGAGCACGGTTTGACGCTGACCCGTTGCGGCATCTTCAATTTCGACAATGTTGCCCTGCTTCTGATGACAAATATACTCATCAGGGTCGAGTTCGCTCTCGTACCAGCGCTGAACATACTCTTTGACAGTTTGCACGAATTTACTCCTCTCACCTTTTCCAGAAGATAACCTATTCCCTCTGAGTCAGTCGTTCAGTATATTTCACGTGCTAAATTGCGATTGCCATGTATCACAAAACACTGGAATTGAGCAACCCTGCTCGTGTTTCTTGATACATGAACCCCGCTCACCCGGAAGCTTCTATACCTTAACAGCCGGACAACTTGGTTAACGTTCTGGGATTGTTGCTTGATGTGGTCGATCGTACAGGCATAATGTAGCACTTGAGTGAGGTTTGTCTTATTTAACAAACCGCTAGGAATCAACAGCCCCATCGCGTAGATACTGCTCGTATTGCCGCAAGATTAACCGCTGCACGGCAATAATCGCCGGATTAATTTCTACATAGCGCCGTTGGGGATTTTTTAAGTAGGCTTGCTGCTCGCTTTCAACCATTTCGATATCTTGGGCAAGAAATTTTAGCAAAACAAAGCGCTGTAATAGGGTTTGTAAAAGGGGCTTGATTGGTTTGAGGATAAATTTGGGCAGGCGGACTTTAAAGAAAAAGTAGGCAAAGGAGCGGCTTTCAGTGGCTCCGAGCGGTAACCGCATCAGGTATAACGACGAGACGCCCTGGAGAGTGCTGTGGTAGTGAGGATAGTGGTATTGAATGGAGATGGGCAGGGTGGTGACTTGATCGGCGCGATCGCTTAATCCCAAAAACTTCGCCATCCGACCTTTGTAAGAGACGTTGTACTCAGCGCAGACGCTGTTATCTGTCTCTTTGAGGCTAATTAATACCGGATCAAACCAGCCCTGCAATTTTTGATGCAAGAACCCGTGAAACACATCCATGGTGTTTTCGTTGCACATGGAAAAATGTGCCCGAAAGTAGGCAGTTACTGGCACCACTAACCACTGATCTTGTTGATCAAATTCTGGTATTGAGGGGAGCTGATGGGAGGAGGCTAGGGCAGGATCGCCAGGAAAGATCCAGATGAGATTGTATTTTTCTAAAACTGGATAACTCCGGGCTTGGGCGCGGGGGAGTTTTTGGGATTTTGGTAGGTAAGGAATACTGACACAGTTGCCACTTTCATCAAATTCCCAGCCGTGATAGGCACAAGCTAGATTACAACCCTGTACTTTGCCATTGTGGAGCGCTACACCTCGATGGGGGCAAGCATCTTCTAGGGCATGGATTTGACCATTGGTGTCGCGGTAAACCGCGATCGCCTGTTGCCAAACCTTCACGGGCATAATCTCACCCACCTTGAGTTGCTTTGCCCAACCGACTGGATACCAGTGATTGGCATTAATGCCGACTTCTCGAACAACATTCCGAACCGTCTGACTGGTTAAAGTCGTAGCCAGTTCCATAAATCACTGCCTCTCCTGCCTGTGCTTAGTGAAAATATTATTTAGCCTCCAAAGTTACCTAAAGTCAATCTTTTTTGACAACTCCCCGTCCTGAAGGAGCGGGGATTCTTGGTTCATTGGGACTACTCATGTAGCTTGCCCTCCCCAAAATTCCCTGCGATGTGCCCCACCGCTGTATATCCACGTTGCAATACCACCTGTGCGGCTGCTACATCTCGATTCGTCTCATATCCACATTCAGCGCACTGATGCAACCGTTCACCCAGCTCTTTTTTACCTGTATGAGTTTGACATCTGGGGCAAGTTTGACTCGTCCCATTGGGGTCTACTTTGGCGAAGTATGCACCTCGCTTAAAGCAAACGTGACCCAGAATATTTAAAAACTGTCCAAACCCTGCATCAAGCGTAGGTTTTGAAAGCATTCCGGCTGACATGGCTTTGAGGTTCAAATCCTCAGCAAACAGAGTTTGCCCTCGAGCGCATAAATGATGAGCTGTTTTGAAATGAAAGTCTTTGCGACTGTTCGAGATGTATTCGTGGTGCTTGGCTATTTGATGATGGAGTTGACGAAACTTTCTAGAGCCTTTTTTCTTTCGCGACCGTTGACGTTGCAGCGATTTCAGCTGGCGTTGTCCATCCACAAAGAACCGAGGTCTATCAATCAATTCACCATCAGAAGTTGCCAGAAAATGCGTTAACCCTAAATCAATACCTAATCCATGCCCTGAAGGTAAGATTTGAGGTACTTCGATATCACACTGCAAACTGAGCATGGCATAGTAGCCAGAAGCCCTCTTAACAACGCGAATCTGTTTGACTTCAAATCCGTCAGGAATTGGTCGCGATAAATGCACCTTGACCAAGCCAATCTTAGGCAGGTTGACCCAATTGGCACCATCAAATCGTTTAACTGATTCTCGGTTCAACTGAGGAAACACAAATGAGCGCATCCTCTTCTTGAATCTAGGAAAACCGTGACCTCGCTCCCACATGGCGACAAACGCAGCTTCTAACTGACGCAACGCTTGTTGCAATACATGGGTATGAGGTAGTTTCAACTCAGGAATGAATTTCTTCGCCTTTGCCAATGACTTACATTGACGAGCAAAAGTTGGGCGTGGTGTATCAGCAGGGATGATGTATTCCTGCTTAATGCTGCACGAGTTGACATCGCACTTACGAGAATTAACCCAATCCTTTCGTTCCCGCAATGCAAAATTATAGACCTGGCGACAAATGGTAAGCCACTGGTCGAAAGTTTCGCGTTGCGCTTCGGTCGGAATGAGTTTGTACTCGTAGGTTAGATTCAACATACAACCATTGTACAGCCGGTCTGAATAAATAAAGTACCATTTATTCAGAATCCTTGATGAGATTCCGGAGCAAAATTCCCCCTAGAAGGGGGAGGCTTGTATCCCATCTTTTCGGTCATTACGAACCAAAACTACGTCACAAACAATCTAATAATTTTAAGTCACGCTATTTTTACAAAGATTTTAGGTATTGCCTTAATGCTGAACGATTCTAGGTTGTTGGTACTGCTGGCGGCAGGTTCTCTCACGACAATGGCAGGAGGCGTTGTCGCTCCTGTCTTGCCAGATATCGTACAACAGTTGCGCCTTGATCCTGCCTATGCCGGAAACTTGGTGAGCCTGCATTGCTTAACAATTGCCCTGTTTAGCCCACCTTTAGGGATTCTGGCGGACAAAGTTGGGCGGTTGCGGGTGCTGATCCCTTCACTGATCCTTTACGCACTATTTGGCATAGCAGGAGCCTGGATGCAGACACTGGTGCCGCTGTTAGTCTCGCGGGGGTTGCTAGGGGCAGCTAGTGGTGGCATTGCGGCGGCGAGTCTGGGTTTATTGGGGAGTATGTATGAAGGGGAAAGGCGATCGCAAGCCTTAGGATACGCTACCAGTACCCTGACGATTACAGGCATTGCCTTTCCCCTGTTGGGCGGTTGGGTAGGGGCAACGCACTGGCAGTATGCCTTTTACCTCTACGGCTTAGGGATACCCTTGGCTATACTAGCCGCTGTGGTTTTGCGGGAAAAACCCCAGCCCCAGAATAAGCCGGGACAAGGCAACCATAAGCTGATGGCAGTGCTCGGAGATTCCTATACCCTGCGTCTGTTACTTACCTTGAGCCTGACCTCTGTGGCGATGTACGCCGTCGTCATTTACGCGCCCCTCTACCTCCAACAGACAATTGGGGCAGACGCTACCCTCAACGGCATTGTCCTAGCATCGAGAGCGGTGGGAGCGGCGGTTGTTTCTGCCTTTGCTGCCAAATGGTTGGCTAAGACTATCGGAGCCGCACAAGCCAGCGCCGTGGGGTTGGGGTTAATGGCGCTCACCCTAAGCACTATCCCGGTGCTAGAGCAACTGAGTGGGATTTTGCTAGCCGCCGTATTTTTTGGTATGGGATTCGGCATCGTCTTGCCCACCCTCTACAGCACCCTAGCAAACTTGGCTCCTACCAAATTACGCTCTAGCGTTTTGGCGGCTGGAACCGGAGCGGGTTTCTTAGGACAGTTTATTTCTCCTATCCTGCTTGGCCCGGTGTTGGGGTACAGCGGCTTGGATGCGGTATTTTATGCAGCAGCGGTCATTGCCTTGATTGCAGGATTACTACTACTAGTTCCCTGGCGGTAGTTGGGAATTTATTTAGGCTGAGTTTGGCGATCGCTTTTCCTGGCAATCAGTTTAGTGTTGCCAAATGCACCGAGCATTGGGAGGAACGGTTATCTTGAACCAGTGACCACTTAGAGATAAATCAAATCGGTGTACTCGACCCTTGAGCAGAAATATCGACGCCTGCGACAGGAGCTAATTGCTGGAGCGATCGCGCTTTTTGGTGTCGCCTTGATTGGTACGCTTTGGTTTCGCTTGGTCGAGGGCTGGTCGTGGTCGGATGCTGCCTATATGACGGTGATTACCTTAGCGACAGTTGGCTATTCGGAAACTAATCCTTTAGGCGATCGCGGGCGACTATTTACCATCTCTCTAATTTTGATGGGCGTTGTCAGCATTGGTTACATCGTCAATCGGTTTACAGAAGCTTTGATTCAAGGCTACTTTCAAGAAGGAATTCGATTAAGGCAACGAAGACGCTTGATAGACACTTTAGCGGAACACTACATTCTTTGCGGGTTTGGGCGCACGGGTCGTCATATCGCCCTGGAATTTAAAGCTGAGGGTATCCCGTTTGTGACGATCGATTCCCAAGCAGAGCAAATTGAGGAAGCCGAAAAGATTGGTGGCATCGCAGTACAAGGGGACGCGACTCTCGATGAGACATTACTGAAAGTGGGGATTGAGCGGGCGGTGTGTTTAGTGGCGGCGTTGCCATCAGATGCAGAAAATCTCTACACGGTGCTGTCGGCAAAAAGCCTCAATCCCAAAATTCGGGCGATCGCGCGAGCCAGCACAGAAGAAGCCCTGCAAAAGCTACAACGGGCAGGGGCAGATGCGGTTGTTTCTCCCTACATTACCGGGGGACGGCGGATGGCGGCGGCGGCTCTCAGACCCCAGGTAATGGACTTTGTTGACGGGATTCTCACGGGGGCGGATCGCTCGTTTTACATGGAAGAGTTTTTGATCGACCCGGCGGCTTGTCCCTTTGTCGGGCAAACTCTCAGGGAAGCGCGGTTGCGATCGCAAACCGGGGCTTTAGTGCTGGCAGTTCGTCGCGAGTCCGGCAATCTCATTGGTGGCCCCACAGGCGAAACGCAGTTACTACCAGGGGACTTACTCATCTGCATGGGAACCGCCGAGCAACTGCGCCTCCTCAGCCAAATCCTAATTCCCATTCGCTCTCGCGGGCTACGTCCGCCAAAACACAGTTAGAAGGATGAAGGGTGAAGTATGAAGGATGAAATTAAGAGGGTATTGCTGGCAAGTTGATGATTGGGGATTAGCACTTCTTGCTGAAGATGTTGTCGGTTGGGTTGAAGAACCAAACCCAACACCCGCATGGGTTAAGAGCCGCGCTTCCCATCCTAATCCTATAAGTAATTAAGGCTACCTACTTACTTCCCCCTTCACCCTTCATACTTCATACTTCCCCCTTCACCCTTAAATGCGTCAAGCTTATGGGTAAAGACCTCGATCAGTGAGAGCCTGCGCCACCCGACCGACACCCAGAGTATAGGCGGCGAGGCGCAATGGCACCTGCCGCGCTTGTGATTGTTGAACGACCTGGTGATAGGCTTGCACCATTAGACCTTCCATTTCCTGGTTGACGCGCTCTTCATCCCAGAACACGTAGGAAATACCCTGCACCCACTCTAGGTAACTGACCACAACTCCCCCAGCATTCGCCAAAATGTCAGGAAGGACTGTCACCCCTCGCGCCTCCAGCTCTTTGTCTGCATTGAGGCTGACGGGACCATTTGCCGCTTCTGCGATGATCGAGGCTTGGATTTTATGCACGTTCTCTTCGGTAATCTGATTTTCCAAAGCAGCGGGAATTAAAACATCGCAGGACAAGGTTAAAAGTTCAGCATTCGTTATCGCTGCGGAGCCTGGGAAACCTGCAAGCTGTTTGTGGTTGGCAGTGGCATAGGTTTTTAAGGCGGGAATATCCAGCCCTTCTTTGGCATAAACTCCACCTGATCCGGTAGAAACAGCGAGAATCTTTGCCCCCGCTTCCTGTAGTAATAACGCCGCCGCGCTGCCAACGTTCCCAAAACCCTGAATGACGACTCGCGCTCCTGCCAAGGATTTACCTTGCTGCGCCAACGCCTCGCGCACAATAATCATCACGCCGCGTCCCGTTGCCATTTCCCGTCCCCGCGAACCTCCAATGGAAATTGGCTTTCCGGTAACGATTCCCGGTACGGCATGACCGACGTTCATTGAGTAGGTATCCATGATCCACGCCATCTCTCGTGATGAGGTGCCCATATCGGGGGCGGGAATATCTACGGATGGGCCAATATCTTTAATTAATTCGCTGGTGTAGCGCCGGGTAATTCGCTCTAGTTCACCGACACTATAGTGGGAGGGGTTTAAGGCGATTCCGCCCTTGGCACCGCCGTAGGGAATTCCTAGTAAGGCACATTTCCAGGTCATCAGCATCGCTAGTGCTGACACTTCTTGGAGGGTGACGGCGGGATGATAGCGAGTTCCCCCTTTGTAGGGGCCGAGGATATCGCAATGTTGCACCCGATGTCCTGCTAAAACTTGCACTTCACCGCTATCTAATTTCACAGGGATGGAAACGGTAACAACCTTACGCGGGTAGCTCAGAATGGTTAGCACACCAGAATCGAGGTTTAACTCTTGAGCCGCTTGTTCTAGATAGCTACAGGCTTGATTGAGGGGGCAGATATGGGCAGGGGTGGGGGCTTCCAGCGGTAGCAACAAGGGTGAGGTCATAGTTTCTCGCGATCGCGGTTTACCCGCGAACTGGAATGTATAGGCGTAGCCTAGCCTTTCACTCTGGAGAAATCTAATTTTTTGTAAAATCTGTTACAGTTTTTAGTCATATTATGAGGTATTGCTCTCATAGCCAAAATTGGCGATCGCTATCTATAATGCGGAGACTTCTGGAGTTGATTGCAGACTGCTTTTTAGCTCCTTCCAGCCATGTAAAGCCGCGATCGCTTTTAGTATCGGCTTGATGACTTCAGGAGAAGCAGAAGACATCAAAGTACCCGGATAAACTGCACTTCCCCATGTCGGATGCTCTAATACTGTGCAGCGATTGTAGGTGATCGGAAAACCTAACAAAGCATTAACAACAGCGGTGTCATCGTGGGGGATTTTCCCAGGACGTGAAAGTAAAGGAGAGCCAGTCCGAGGGTCGATTAAATCGCTCCAGAATTGGGAATCGCGCAAATTAAACGCCACATCAAACCCGAAACGCAAAAATTTTTCTCGCAGCCGCTCTTTTTCCTGTTCAACATCAGGTGTACATTCAGAGAGTGGGTATTGCGATCGCTGCAAAACAAGCACCACCCATAAAGCCGGTGAATTCCAGTCTGGAATAACCTGTTCCAGATTTTGAGCGATGAAAGAACTTGGCTGATGCACAGAAATTTGTACTTCCTGTTCGGTTGCTGTCACCAAATTAATCGGCTCGTCGTGCAGGGATGTATCCAGAAGTTGCTGGCGTAGGCGACGATTTTTTTGTTCTACGACCTGTCGTTTAGACATTGATTTTTATTACTGCCTCATGTCTTTGTGCTGTAACTGTAGTGGTCAGCTCAAAAAGATTGAATAGCAAGCCGAGTAAACTTTGGATCAGCAAGGTACTGGCTAATGCCTGGGCGGATTAAAAATATAAAAAGCCTGTAAATAAAAGAATTATTCTCCTTGATGAAACAGTAAATGAACGTAACGCAATAATAGCTAGTCTGACATAGTACCGACAAAAGTTTCGCGACTTTTGTAGTTTCTAGACTGTTTTTAGTGACGCTCGCGACATTAGAAAAACAATCGGGGAAAAGGCGATCGCCTCTTCCGGCTTTCAGTATTAAGGAGAACTGAGATAATAAAACGGTCATGCTAACCGGAGAGAGTTGATGGAGCGAGTCTTAGAACCAGAGGTGATGGATACTCCAGAAGAAGCAAGGGAGTATGATGCGATGGACTTTACTGAGGTGAATACCGCCTTTGCTCAAGAAGTTATTACCCTCGCCCCCACCACAGCCAAAGTTCTTGATGCGGGAACAGGAACGGCTCGTATTCCGATTTTGATTTGCCAGGAACGTCCGCAGTGGCAGATTACCGCCATCGATTTAGCGGAGTCGATGCTGCAACTTGGCATTAAAAATGTTGAGCAAGCTGGCTTGCAAGAACAAATTACCTTAGAAGCCGTGGACGCCAAGCAATTACCCTATGGCGATCGCTACTTTGATCTGGTAATTTCCAATAGTTTGATTCACCATTTGCCAGATCCTTTGCCATTTCTCAAAGAATTAAAGCGAGTGCTCAAACCTAACGGAGCAATTTTTCTGCGCGATTTGCTGCGTCCAGAAACTGAAGCGATCGCCAACCGATTTGTAGAAGAAATTGGGACGGAATACGACGAGCATCAAAAGAAGCTGTTTCGAGATTCTCTTTACGCTGCTTTTACTTTAGATGAGGTAAAGCAACTGATTATTGATGCCGCTTCTTTAGAAGGAGTGCAAATTTATCAGTCTTCAGACCGACACTGGACAGCAAAAACGGAACTCAAAGCATAAATATCCATTTTGTAGAGATTCACCTGCCTCAATATGTATTTTGCCTGAAGTGCAGTTTACTGAATTTAGCAAAACACGTAAACCTGAAGCCAGAGCTTTTGGGATGTAGTATTTCCATGATTCGTATCTCTAGATTCTACGGAGGTTTCCGTTGAGCCGGACTGAGAAGCTTCAATCTTTGTGGATCGTGGCTGCTATTTTCATGGGTTTAACGTTGGGACAAGTGGCTTGGTTCTCTAAAAATGCCATCTATTGGATTGTTCCTTCCCTCATGGTGATGCTCTATGGAATATTCCTGAACATCTCACTGACTCGCTTAACCACTGCATTTCAAAACTATAAAGTTACAGGGCTAAGCTTGGGAATAAACTTTCTCTGGACTCCTATTCTTGCTTGGGGACTTGGAGCAATTTTCTTGAGGGATATTCCCGATATCTGGGTAGGACTGATCATGTTGATGGTCACACCCTGCACAGATTGGTATCTTATCTTCACTAGCATTGCTCAAGGAGATGTTGCCCTTGCCACAGCTCTACTTCCTTGGAATCTACTATTGCAAGTCATTCTTTTACCCGTTTATCTATTGATATTTGCAGATAAACTGGTAAATATTAATGCAGTGATTTTGCTTGAGAGCGTAGTGTTCGTTTTATTCGTTCCCATGCTTTTGGCATTTATCTCAAAGCGTTTGATTCAACCCGCAAATCGTGCCTGGCATCGCTTTATACTCAAAATCGCAGCCAATCAATTGCTATTTCTTTATGTAGCGATCGCGGCGATGTTTGCCTCACAAGGAAAAATTTTGATTGAGCGACCAGAGTTATTATTGAAAATGCTGATCCCTGTTTTAATGTTCTTCAGTATCAACTTCTGGTTAGGTCAATTGATTGGGCGCTTAGCTCACTTTAGCTACGAAGAAGTGGCTTGCTTTAATTGCACAACCCTTGCTCGTAATTCACCCATTTCCTTGGCGATCGCCACATCCGCTTTTCCAGAACAGCCCTTGATTGCTCTAGCTTTAGTTATTGGAGCTTTGATCGAATTACCTGTCCTGTTTGTCGTTTCACAGATATTACTTCTTCTCCGACCTAAAAAAAGATAATCCCTAACCCTCATCTGTCAGCAGCGATCGCTCTTTTAAATTGAATAGCACTGATTTAAGAAAATTCCTCACAACCAACCGATCAAACCTTGTGCAGGGGGTCTGGGGGAGGCACTCATCCCCCAGTGGGGGGTTTGGGGGGAAGCCCCCCAAGCTGGGTTTTTCTCAGGAACAACTATTTGCCGCTTAAGTCAGTGCCATTCCTGTTAACTCCCCTTACCATCCGACCCCGATCGATTTGATGGCATTAGCGATCGCAACTGACTCCGAGTTGGGTACAAGCCAGATATCGCACCGCGTTTTCAAGAACTTCTAGCTCAACTGGCTGACGGTTGAGTACAATTTCTGCATCCGGCTGAATCGTCACAGTATTTTCGCCACGCCTACGCCTAAACTTATTGCAAGTCTTCGTCAAGTGCTTGAGCTTAAAATACTGTAACAAGAGTAATCGCAAATAGATTTGAACTTGCCCTATTTAAATCCCTGAATCCTTTTGACCCTAAGGCTTCCAGAATTCAGAACTCAAAATGGTGCAAGAAATTTGAAATTATTTGTCAAGGTGTTAAAGAACACAAGTGTTGTGATTCTTGGGTTTTTGCTGAATACTACTGCGGCGATATCTCAAGTTTTTTTCTTGACAATGACACCTCAGTCATTTTATCGTTTAACACTTAATGCAACTTATGTGCAATAATTTGGAGCGATTCAGACGGTATGTGCCTGGTAATTAGGGAAAGTGTTTAGGGCATGAGCATTTCAAGCTTCTGCATCGAGCAACGCGAGAAGGAACAAGAGGCTCTCAAGAAGTTCCTGGCAATCAGCCTTGTCGGTTCAGCCGTGTTCCATGGGGTAATTGGTTTAGGCATAAGCTGGCTGTCGGAGAAACAGCCGGAACTGGCTAACGAGCCGATTGAATTCATTGTGGTTGAAGAACCAGAAATCGAAGAAAAACCGCTAACAGAGACTCCCAAACCAGAGCCGACGCCACAGCAACCCATTAAAACTGAGGCTCCTAAGCCACCAGTACCCCAGCCCACAATTCCCACAGTATCTCTTACACAAAAGGCGCAACCTGCACCCCCAGCCCCCGCCGCTCCTTCAAGATCAGTGGCTCAACCTGCACCCCCAGCCCCCGCCGCACCTCCAAGAGCAGTGGCGCAACCTGCACCCAATCTACCAGCAGCGCCGCCTCAACCCGTCGCGCCACCCGCACCAGCCGCACTAACTCCGCCAATCCCACCGACAAGGGCACCCAGACCTGTTATTACACCTCCCCAAGAACCGATTGCTGAAGCCTCAGAACCCGCCCCCATCAGACCCTCTGAGTCAGTAGCAATCGATCGCCCCGCACCTCCTCGCCCAACTCGCAATTCTCAACCGCTTCAAACTGACTCAGACGCAAGGCAAATTAGAGAGCGTTTGAGTGAACCATCAGAATCAGTTGCGTCACCAACGGATGACTCCTCAACTGCCAACCCTACATCGCCAGGAGCAGTGGCAACAAATCGCTCAGCACCCCCACGACCTAGAGGAGTTCCTGGACTACTTTCAGATGCCTCAACTGGTGCTAGGCAGCTTAGGGAAAGGCTGAGCGGCACTTCCTCCCCATCAACAACATCTCCGGGCGAGGGTGACTCAAACGCTAACCCGGCATCGCCAGGAGCAGTGGCAACGAATCGTTCAGCGCCCCCACGACCAACGGGTACCTCCCAGGCACTTCCAGGTACCTCCTCTGATTCCCGACAATTTAGAGATAGTTTGAGCGGTGGAGGTTCCTCTGAAACTGCCTTAGCAGGTGGTGGCGATTCAATTGCTAACCCTACATCACCCGGAGGAGCCGTAGCCGCTAATCGTTCAGCTCCGGCGCGACCAGGGTCAGGAAATAGTCCACAGGGAACTGAGAATCAAAGGGGTAACACAGAGGACTCCCCAAGAAGTGGTGGAAACGGGGGAGTAAGTTGCATTAGTGGGTGTCCGCCTGAATATCCATCCGTCCTGGATGGGGAAGAAGGTAGTGCAGTTGTTCGGGTTGTGGTGGATCAAAGTGGCAATGTCGTTGATTCGGAAATTGCCGGAGGTGGTGGTAATAGTCAAATTAGGCAAGAAGCGATCGCTGCTGCCAGAAAGATGAAGTTTACGGCACCCGATGGCGGAAAGCGCGTTGCGGTTCGAGTAACGATTAACTTTACGCTCGCCGGGTCTGATTTTGACCGTCAAGCCCGTGAACGTCAAGGACAGAACGAGCGCGATCGCCAAGAACGGGAACGTAAAGCACGGCTCGAACGAGAACAACAGGAACAGGAACGCCAAGCACAACTAGAACGAGAAAATCAGGAACGGGAACGTCAAGCGCAATTAGAACAGGAACGTCAGGAACAGGAACGCCAAGCGCAATTAGAACAGGAACGTCAGGAACAGGAACGCCAAGCGCAATTAGAACAGGAACAACAGGAACAGGAACGCCAAGCACAGCAGGAACAGGAACGCCAAGCACAACAGGAACAGGAACGCCAAGCACAGCAGGAACGGGAACGCCAAGCACAGCAGGAACGGGAACGCCAAGCACAACAGGAAGAAGTTCCGCTCCCCGTACCTGGTGAATAAGTGAAATAGACGCTACTCCTGTCGATTTGCGTTACCAAATTTTTAGCCAAACGCAACGCCAGAGGGAATTCATAAACATCACAACAACTAGCAAGAGTTCAGCTAAATCAAAGAGTGTAGAGGTTTGTCAAAGTTATGCTACGGACAATTGGGCGCTTCGGAATAACCTTATTAATTGCTTCAAGCATAGAGATTGCCGGGATAATCGGTAATTCACTGCCAGCAGTGGCAGCCGTTGTGACGTTACCCGATGGGGGGCGTTGTGAAGGGGAAATGAGCAATGGTAACCTCCAGGGAAAAGCGGTCTGCGAATATGCTAATGGCGATCGCTATGAAGGCAATTTTGTAGACGGTAAGAAACAAGGTCAAGGCGTTTACACCTTTGCCAAAGAAGGGCGTTACGAAGGCGAGTTTAGTGATGATCAGCCGAGCGGCAAAGGTGTCCGGGTATATGCAGATGGCGATCGCTATGAAGGCGAGTTTCGTGACGGTCAGCCCCACGGTACGGGAGCCTATATTAGAGCCGATGGAGGTCGTTACGAGGGACAGTTCGCGGATGGCAGTCCCAGTGGTAAGGGAGCCTTCATCCTAGCCAATGGAGACCGTTGCTCTGGAGAAATCAGCGACGGTCAGATCAACGGCAAAGGGGTTTGCGAATACGCCAACAAGAATCGCTACGAAGGCGAACTGCAAAATAGTCAGCCTAATGGTCAAGGGGTCTATACCTTCGCTGAAGGGGGGCGCTACGAAGGAACGTTTAGCAATGGTCAGTTTAATGGCAAGGGCGTCCGGGAATATGCCAATGGCAACCGCTACGAAGGGGAATTTAGCAACGGTAAGCCACAGGGTCAAGGAGTTTACACCTTCGCCGATGGCAACCGCTACGAAGGTAAATTCAGCGAGGGTCAGTTTAACGGCAAAGGCGTCTTCACCGAAGCCAATGGAAATCGTTACGAAGGCGAGTTTAGTGACGGTAAGTTTAGCGGTACTGGGGTCTATACGTTTAAAAATGGCGATCGCTGCCAAGGAAAGTTTGCCAACGGTCAGTTAAACGGTCAAGCGACCTGCAACTATGCCAGTGGAGACAGCTTTAAAGGAGAATTCCGCAACGGTGAGAGACAGGGTCAAGGTGTCTACATTTTTGCAGACAAAACCCGTGTGGAAGGAAATTGGAATAATGGGGAACTTCAACAGTAGTTTCCCTGGTTATTGACAACGATTGAGGAAAGAAGCGATTGGCAATTAAGAGCGCTACTGCAAATGGGGAAAGTACGAGAGTGCGTCCTTTACTTCTAATCGGTTTGTCACTGAGTTTGTTAATTGTACTAATGCTCCTAGTGGCAAGCATGACTTTAGGCGCAGCTAAAATTCCCCTTAGCACCATCTATGCAGCGTTAACAGAATTTGACGGCTCTACCGAGCACCTGATCGTTCAAACTATACGGTTGCCGCGATCGCTAATTGCTGCTTTAGTCGGTGCTGCCCTAGCTGTCGCTGGTGCGCTGATGCAAGGCTTAACTCGCAACCCGTTAGCCGATCCCGAAATTTTGGGAATCAATTCGGGTGCTGCCTTGGCTGTTGCGATCGCTGTTTTCCTCTTCGGCACTTCATCCCCCATTATTTATGCTGGATGTGCCTTCCTCGGTGCAGCCGCTACTGCCGTTAGCGTTTATTTTCTCGCCTCTCTCGGTCGTGGAGGACTTACTCCACTCAACCTCACGCTAGTTGGTGCCGCTCTCGAGGCTCTGTTCTATTCTCTTATGACTAGCATTCTCATCGTCAGTCAGAGGACATTGGATGAAATTCGCTTCTGGCTGGCTGGTTCGGTAGCGGATAGGGATTTCACCTTATTCTTGCAACTATTGCCTTACAGCATTATCGGACTCGCGATCGCCTTTGCGTTAGGCAGGCAAATTACCACCATTTCTCTAGGCGAAGATGTCGCCCGTAGCTTGGGTCAACAAACTGTGTGGGTAAAAGTGCTTGCCGCTGTGAGTATCGTTTTGCTAGCAGGGAGTGCGGTGGCGATCGCGGGGCCAATCGGGTTCGTTGGTCTGATCATCCCCCACATCGTCCGTTTTCTCGTCGGCGTGGATTACCGTTGGATTTTGCCCTATTCTGCTGTTTTCGGGGCAATACTACTGCTCATCTCAGATATTGGGGCGCGGTTGCTCCTCCAACCCCAGGAACTACCTGTAGGAGTAATGACGGCTATTGCAGGTGCGCCGTTCTTCATCTATCTTGCTCGCTGGAAAATCAAACGATGAGAAAAAGCTGGCTGGTTATTCGTCCCTGGCAGTTACCTCTGTCTTTCCGCCTAGAGCGACACGTTCCATCGACGCTGCTGATAATTGGTGCGGTCATTCTTGCAGCAATGGTATTGAGTGTAGGACAAGGTGAATATCCTATCCCACCCTTGGAGGTTGTGAAAACGATTCTGGGATTGCCGACAGCTAACCCAGACTACCCCTTTATTATCAACACACTACGCTTACCCCGAACGCTAGTTGCCTGCGGTGTTGGCGTAGCATTAGGTATCTCCGGCACCATCCTCCAAGGTTTAACGCGCAATCCTCTAGCAGAACCGGGGATAATTGGCGTGAATGCGGGTGCGAGTTTGGCTGCTGTCACCTTGATTGTTCTGTTTCCCAATGTTCCCCTGTTTGTCTTGCCTTGGGCTGCCTTCGGCGGGGCTTTGGCTGTCGCTATTTTCATCTACCTATTGGCGTGGGATCAGGGCAGTTCCCCAATCCGTCTGATTTTGGTGGGTGTTGGCATTGCCGCTGTCATCTACGCATTAACAACTTTACTAATTACCTTTGGTGAAATCGAGAGTGTTACTCAGGCATTGGTGTGGCTAGCAGGAAGTGTCTACGGACGCAGTTGGGAACACCTCGGTTCATTGCTCCCTTGGCTGGCTGTGTTTGTGCCTCTGTCGTTAGTGTGGGCAAGACAACTAAACGCGCTCTCTCTGGGAGAAGACATCGCCAGAGGGTTGGGAATGCGGGTTGAGTGGCAAAGGAGTTTGCTATTGTTGACCAGTGCGGCAATGGCAGGTGCAGCAGTTGCCACGGCAGGCGCGATTAGCCTTGTCGGCTTGATGGCACCCCACTTGGGGCGTCAGTTAGTAGGCCCAAATCATGAAGGGTTGATGCTGGCATCGGCACTGATGGGCGGACTGATAGTGGTGCTGGCAGACTGGTTGGGGCGGATACTTTTTGCCCCCATCGAGATTCCCTGCGGCGTGATTACCGCAGCAGTTGGTGCGCCCTATTTTCTCTACCTACTAATCCGCAACCGCAAGGGATAAACCTACCAATGCACGCCATGAACCGACTCTCAACCCGCAGCCTGACTCTGGCTTATGATGGGGTATCAATCATCAAGAGCCTTGATCTCGCAATTCCTACTGAGAAGATTACCACTTTGGTTGGGCCAAACGGCTGCGGCAAATCAACTCTGTTGCGAGGCTTTGCAAGGTTACTAAAGCCTCGTGCTGGCGCGGTTTATCTCGATGGGACTGATATTTTCAAGCTATCGACAAAAGCTGTGGCAAAGCGGCTGGGGATTCTTCCCCAAGGGCCAGTAGCTCCGGAAGGTCTGACTGTTCGAGACTTGGTGGCTCAGGGTCGTTATCCCTATCAGAACTGGTTGCAGCAGTGGTCGAAAGAGGATGAAACTCTTGTAGAGCAAGCACTCGTGACTACAGGGATGATGCAGTTGGCAGAGCGATCGCTGGACACTCTCTCAGGCGGACAGCGACAGCGAGCTTGGATTGCGATGGCTCTCGCTCAGGATACGCCCATTCTCTTGCTTGATGAACCGACAACGTTTTTGGATTTGGCGCATCAAGTCGAGGTATTGGATTTGCTGTTTGAGTTGAATCGCAGTGAAGGGCGAACGATTGTTATGGTGCTGCATGACTTGAACCAAGCTTGTCGCTATGCGGATAATCTAGTGGCAATGCGACAGGGTCAAATTATTGCTCAAGGAGTACCAGAGCAGGTGATGACGGAAGCAATGGTACGAGAAGTATTTGAGCTAGATTGTCGGATTGTGCCAGATCCCGTCATGGGAACGCCGATGTGTGTGCCCATCGGTCGGCAGATGAAGGTAAGGAACCGTTGAAACCCTTCCTCGTGCAACACGCTGGAAGTCTTCTACCAGTTCCTTTCATCAAGCGGAGAATTATTACTATTCAGTTTTTTATTTGGCGATAGGAGGTAAAAAGCCTGCATTTCTTAGTTGTTCTGCACTATCCTTAATCGCTTGGATGATGTAGTCAAGATCGGCATCGGTATGCGCTGTAGATAGGTAACCCCCCGCTCGAAGTAGGTAAACTCCCCTTTCGAGTAGGTGATAGCGTAATAACTCCACACTCTGCGAAGATGAGGAATTTTCCGAGGGTGCAGAACTTCCGGAGGAAGCAAGACCAAAGAGTGAACCAAAATTCGCCATGCGGATGGGCAATCCATTTTCTGCAAAGCAATTATTTAGGGCTTCGATAAACTTTGATGTGCGTTGATTTAACTGCTCTTGAAGAGTAGAGCCTTGGTTTTTTAGATGATTAAGAACAGCCCTTGCAGCCGCCATTGTGAGTGGATGCTTACAAAATGTGCCTGCAAAAAATGTTGTTTTTGCTTGAGGGTAGGAGGCATCGCCATAATTCCACATACCGCCGTCAATGCCATCCATATAGGCAGCCTTTCCCGCAATAATTCCGATCGGCATACCACCACCGACAATCTTTCCATAAGTAGCTAAGTCGGCTTCAACGCCAAACCATGCCTGTGCGCCACCGGGATGAATGCGGAAGCCTGTTACCATTTCATCAAAGATTAATGCGATTCCTGAGTCTTGAGTTAGTTGTCTCAGTTGGTGGAGAAAGGTTTTGGGCTGTAAGTCAGGTCGTGTTGTTTGGACAGGTACAACTAAAACAGCAGCTAATTCGTGCTGATGGGCGGCGATCGCATCCAGTGACTGAGGGTTTCCATACTCTAAAACCAAAACATCTTCTACAACAGATGGGGGTATTCCTGGAGCAATGGGGACTATTTGGAGATTTCCATCTATTGTTTTTGCTTTAACTAATGTTCCATCAAAATGACCGTGATAAGAGCCGGAAAATAACGCGATCTTATTGCGATTTGTTGCTGATCGTGCTAAGCGTATCGCTGTCATCACGGCTTCTGTACCTGTATTACTAAAAGCAACCCGTTCTACCCCTGTGAGTTCGCAAATCAACTCAGCTACTTCACCCGCAAATTCTGATTGAGGGCCGATTTGTATGCCTTTCTCAAGTTGCTCTTGCAGGGCTTCTTTGATGAAGGGTGGGTTATGACCAAAGAGATTGACTCCTAAGCCCATCATGATATCTATGTATTCATTTCCATCCACATCCCAGATCCTGGAACCTAGGGAGCGCTGGGCAACGATGGGATAGAACATTTCTTTGAAGGGAAGGCTGAAACCGTCTGAGGCTCTAGGGTCAGCGAGAACTGAGCGATAAGTTTGTGTGAGTTGTTTAGATGTTTTGGTTCGCTTGTTGTAGCGTTCAACTAGTTCATGCAGATAGTTTTGTTGGCGTGAAGTTGTGCTGTTTGTTGTTGTCATTTTTGAGGTTTTTTACGAAGAAATGGTGAGGTATTAACTTTTTTCAAGTAACTCAATAAATTGCTTGTAGCAATCTTGAATTATTTGTGAGATTGGGTTTTTAACGAACCACAGAGACACAGAGGGCGCAGAGGAGAGAAGGAGAGGTTTTTAGGGAGCATTTAGGAGGGTTGTAGGTGTGGGGTATGCAGAAAGCCGCTTTGAATGAGGTAGGAGAAGTATGTCTGGAGCAACTTAGCATTGGCTGGCGGACAGGTGATTGAGGTATTTGTCAGTCCTGTGGTTGTATGGTGGCAATTAAACTTTAAGGCGGCTGAGTTTGCGGTGGCTTCTAAGGAGTCTGGATCGCTGGTGCGATCGCTTCCCATACCCGCAAAAAATGGTATGAGTGGGTACAGGGGATTATCTGAGAAACGCTCGGCAGCATCCAGGAACTCGACTTGCCACTGGTTGTAAGACATCAACTCGACAGGATAACCAAACTCGCCAATCCAGTTAAACAGCTCGAAGGAGCGGATGGGGTGAGGATTGGCTAGGTGAAATATCTTGCCGAGGGATTGTTCTTGCTGGGATAAATGAGCGATCGCTTTACTTATATAATCCACAGGAGTCATATCTACTATCGTGTCTACATCTGGTGCAAACCCCAGCTGTATAAAGCCTTTGAGCATTCTGTACAAGCGGTCATTGGTGTTGCATACACCCGTTTGGCTGTGTCCTGATACGCGCCCTAGTCTATAAATAGATACAGGCAATCCGCGATCGCTTGCAGTGGCGATTAACTGCTCGGCAACCCATTTAGTCTGACCATAACCACCCGATGGCACTTGGCTATGGTTAAAGCGGTGAAGTGCTTGAACCTCCTTAACTTCAGCCAGACTCGCTGAAGTTAAAACGCTAAGAGTCGAAATGTAATGCACGGGCTTTACTTTGACGTAACTAGCTAACCTCAGCACTTCTTGAGTTCCCAGGACATTCGCCGCCTTGAGCTTAGAGTAGGGATGAACGAGATTAATTGATGCTGCGTTGTGATAGATGGCATCAAGTTTGCCCGCCATCACTTGAAATTGCTTTTCAGAAAGACCCAGAAGCGGCTCAGATAAATCCCCTACAACGGGGATAATACGGTGGCTGAGCGATTCATCCCAGAGCAAATAGGATTCGAGATGACTTTGGAGTCTCTTTTTCCCTAACTCAGCATTAGGAGAACGGACTAAGCAATAAATATCAGCCGTAGTTTGTTGGAGGAGTTCGGAGAGTAAAAACGCTCCCACAAAGCCTGTTGCTCCAGTCAAGAGGATATGAGCCAGGTCAGTTGTCGGCTCATATGAAGTATTAAGGCGGATGCTGGGGTCGAGTACAGCTTCAGCGTTTAAAGTCGCGAGAGTGCTTTGCTTAGTTGGGGTAGACGCTTCTGGCACGTTAGAAGGAGCGTACTTAGGGAGTACTTTCAAACCCGGAGATCCCCCTAAATCCCCCTCGGAGATCCCCCTCCCGTCCCCCTTCAAAAGGGGGAAGCCAGAAGATGCTTCGCCTTTGATATCACAAGGGACTTCGACTGAATTCTCCCCCCTTGTTAAGGGGGGCTGGGGGGGATCTGAATTTAACGACTCACAGCAGTTAATCAGTTCCCGCAATGCTTTTATAAAACTCTCAGCTAACCGTTCAATCGTGGCTTGACGATGAACTGCCTTGCTGTACGTCCAATCTAGTTGCAGTTGCCCGTCTGCAACAATTCCATTGATATCTAGCAGATAGCTGCGGTTTCCCCGCAGGCTGCGCCTCACTCCGCAGGATTCTTGAGCTGGTTTAAACAAAGATGATTCCTGGAATACCTGGTCAGTCTGACCTAGATAGTTAAACCGGATTTCAGCCTTTGGATGCGGTTGCAAGGATTTTGAGAGATAGCGCAGCACCCCATAGCCAATGCCTCGATTAGGGATACATTGCAACTGCTCTTTAACTACCTTTAAAGCATCTCCCAGACTAGAAGCTTCCTCAATATTCAGTAACACGGGGAAGATGGTGGTAAACCAGCCAACCGTTCTCGACAAATCTACATCGTCAAAAATTGCTTCCCGTCCGTGACCTTCTAGGTCAATCAGTAACGAACGTTCACTCGTAGAGACGTTCCACCGGAACGTCTCTACAAACGCTTGTATCAGTGCAGCAAGCAACACCTCGTTGATTTGGGTTTGATACGCTGCTGGTACTACTTGTAGCAGCGCTTGGGTTTCTTCCCGACTGAGGGCGACTGATACCGTGGCAGCTTCAGCTACAGTATTGCTACCTCCAGGAAAGTCCACTGGTAGGCGGACAATCTGCTGACGATACTTAGCTAGCCAGTAGTCCAACTCTTGCTGAAGTGCTGCTGACTGTGCGTACTCTTGCAATCGCTCCGCCCAATGCTTAAACGAGGTGGTTTTGGGTGGTAGTTGAATTGTCTCGCCTTGGCTGAGTTGCTGATAGATGGTTTGAAGGTCTTCTAACAAAATCCGCCAGGAAACGCCATCAACGGCTAGGTGGTGGATGATAATCAGCAAGCGGCTAGGCTTAGATGCACCCAGGTCAAACCAAGCCACTCGCACCAGCGAACCAGAGGAGAGATTCAGGCTAGTTTGGAGTTTGGTAGCCGCGTCGGAGATAGCCGACTCTTGCTCTGTCTCTGATACCGTTGACAAATCGATGTGGGTAAACGGCACGATTGCGTCAGGACTAGGAAGTATCTCCAAACCCGGAGATCCCCCTAAATCTCCCTCGGAGATCCCCCTCCCGTCCCCCTTCAAAAGGGGGAAGCCAGAAGATGCTTCGCCTTTGATATCACTGGGGACTTTGACTGAATTCTCCCCCCTTACTAAGGGGGGCTGGGGGGGATCTGAATTTTGGAAACACGCCGTAGCATTAACTTGCTGCCAGTTTCCTTCCTGGCGAACAAAGCACAGGCGCAGAGCATCGTGGTGTTCGAGTAATTTCTGTACCGCCTGCTCTAATAATGCTGGAGCGATCGCTTGCCGTACTTCCAGTAAAATAGCCTGGTTCCAGTGGTGGGAATCGGGAAGATTTTGCTCAAAGAACCAGTGTTGAATGGGAGTAAGCGGCACTGAACCCGTCACTATGCCCTGTTCAGCTTGGATGGTTCGATTCGTACCAGCCACGGCGGCGAGTTCGGCAATGGTTTGATGTTCAAACAGTTGCTTGGGGGTCAGTTGCAGACCAGCCTGGTTAGCTTTGGCGATAATCTGCATACTGAGGATAGAATCCCCGCCTAACTCAAAGAAGTTATCGTAGATTCCGACGTTTTCAAGTCTGAGAATCTGAGTCCAAATCTCCGCTAATAGTTTCTCCGCAGTCGAGCGAGGTGCGACAAAGGTTTCTTCTAAATTAGACCTGCTCGTGTCTGGTGCTGGCAAGGCTTGGCGGTCTACTTTCCCGTTGGGCGTTAGGGGTAAAGTTTTGAGCCGCACGAACGCTGACGGAACCATGTATTCAGGCAGCTTCTCCTGTAGGAAGTCGCGCAGGTCGCTCGTTGTGGGGGTAAATTGTTTTTCAGGCACAACATAAGCTACCAAACGTTTATTGCCTGATTGCTCCTCCCGAACAACCACAACCGTTTCTCGAACAGCAGGGTGTTGTCTTAGGGCGGCTTCAATCTCACCTAGCTCGATGCGGAAGCCGTGAATTTTGACTTGGTGGTCAATTCGCCCCAGAAACTCGATGTTTCCGTCCGGTAAGTAGCGGGCTAAGTCTCCGGTTTTGTAAAGCCGCTCTCCAGGAAGAAAAGGATTAGTAATGAATTTTTCGGCAGTTAGTTCAGGTCGATTTAGATAGCCCCTAGCAACTCCAGCACCGCCAATGTATAGCTCTCCAGACACGCCTATGGGTACGGGTTGCAGATCAGCGTCCAGCAGATAGATTTGGGTGTTGGCAATGGGGCGACCAATCGGAACGGTGCTGCTTTGACCTAACCCCCCCAACCCCCCTTCCCTGCAAGGGAAGGGGGGAGCTTTCCTCCCCTCTCCTTGCAGGAGAGGGGCTGGGGGAGAGGTTAACCGAACAGTATTGGGAACAGTGGAAGCGAATTTGGCAACGGATTTTGTAGCGGATGTAGCGGATGGATGGTTAGTTATTGCATAAGTTAATACGCCTACGGTGGCTTCGGTTGGCCCGTAGTGGTTGAAAATCAGACACTGTGGGGTTAATTGTCGAATTTGCTCAATCAGCGCCCAACTACAAGCCTCACCACCAAGAATTAGTCGTTGTCGAGGCAAGATTCGTTCGGGGCGAGATGATGTTAGTAAAGCCGTCAGGTGAGACGGCACGATCTTGAGACAATCGATCGCATGGTGTTGAAAATAGTCGGCTAGTGCTTCTGGGTTGGATGCACGCTCCGAGGACACTACATGGAGACATGCGCCACTACATAGAGCAGGGAAAATAGTTGTGTTGCCTAAGTCGGCGGCAAAGGTGGAAACGATCGCAAAACTGTTACAGGTGGAAAGGTTTAGTTGTTGTGCGATCGCATTTACATAATTCAGCAATTGCCGATGCTCGACAGCGACGCCTTTGGGTTTTCCTGTAGAGCCAGAGGTGAACAGAACGTAGACTAAATTCTCTGCTTTAACATCGCTGCTGGGATTTTCCTGGCTCTGTTGAGCAATAACCTCCCAATCGGTGTCTAAACATACCACCTGTTCTGTGCGATCGCGAAGCTTTTCGGCTAACTGTTGTTGAGTCAACAGCACCGATACTCCGGCATCCTGTAACCTGAACGCTAGACTCTCCTGGGGTATGGCAGGATCTAGGGGAACGTAGGCTCCGCCAGCTTTGAGGATACCGAGGAGTCCGACAATTAAGTCAAGCGATCGCTCTAGGAGCAGTCCCACTACATCTGGTTTAACTCCCAGTCGCTGGAGGTGATGAGCCACTTGATTCGAGCGCCTGTTGAGTTCAGCATAGGTTAGCTGCTGGTCTTCAAAGACAACAGCAATGTGGTCTGGTGTGCGTTCTGCTTGTTCCTCGAACAGTTGGTGAATGCACCGATCTAGCGGATAATCGGTGTGCGTCTGGTTGAATTCGACTAATAGTTGTTGGCGATCGCTAGGCTTGAGAATTTCTAGTTTCCCAATTTCCACTTCGGGATGGTTGAGCGCACTTTCTAGCAACGTCTGAAACTGACTTGCCAATCGCTCAATAACTTCTACATCAAATAAAGCCGAATCGTAGTGAAATTCTGCGGTTAGAGAATCGTTTTGGCGAAGACAAGAAAGTTTAACCTTGAATCGGTCAAAACACACATACTGCTTATAAATTGAAAATGATAGTTCATTATTGCTATAAATGTCAGGCTGTTCTAAAAACTCAAAACTAAATGGTAAGAATGCTGGCTCTTGGTTATTCTCAGTTAAATTGAGGACTTTACCCCAATCAAAGTACTCTTGCCACTTGTAACACTCACCAACTGATTCATCAGCTTGCTTAAGAATTTCACTGAACTTTAATCTTCTATCTAAATGAGCAGTTAGCGGTAAATATTTAGCAATCAAACCGATCGCCTGCTCTAACTCCTCATATTTTCTTCCATTAAAAGCCTTGCCTACAATAATCTTTTTCTGCTGGGTAAGACGCCACAGCAAGATCTGCCAGCAAGCCAATAAGAATATAGAGACTGAACTATTGTATTTCTTAGTCAGTCCTTCTAGTTTTGATACTAAATCTTGATTAACTCTAAAACTGAGAGACTCAGGCTGAAATGCTACTTCATCACATTTGTTTTCAAAAGGTAGCCTTAAACCAAAGGTAGCATCAAGGTTCTGTCTTTGCCAAAACTCTACTCCTGATTTGGTGTCTTCTGATTCTAAGATTTCATTCTGCCATTCAGCAATATCAACATACTGCGTAGGTTCATCTGATAATCCCTCATCCCCAGGATTGACAGCATAGGAATTGATAACTTCATTGACCAAATTCAAAAAAGTGACTGTATCGGCACAAAGAGCAGGTAAGCTAATAATTAAATAATGCTTTTGAGGCGATAAAATAACTAGCGATACATCCAAAGATATCCCATCTTCAAGAGCCAAAGGTAGTCTAAGTACTTCATTAAAGAGTGCTTCACTTTTAACTGCTTGTTCTTGAGTATCTAAATTCCTTAAGTCATGATCATGAATTAGCAAGGTACTGCTGTCACTGATCACCTGAAGGGGAATGGTCATTCCTGGCAAGCAGCGGAAGGTTGTACGGAGAATCTCATGTCGATTGACAACGTTCTGTAAGGCTATCTCTAATCGTTTTATATCAAGATTTCCCTCAATGAGAATAGC
Organism: Kastovskya adunca; assembly: GCF_059505785.1. NCBI lineage: Bacteria > Bacillati > Cyanobacteriota > Cyanophyceae > Coleofasciculales > Coleofasciculaceae > Kastovskya > Kastovskya adunca. The sequence continues at coordinate 57,792 of NZ_JCACLG010000006.1, forward strand.
GCCCTGAGTTCGATAAGGCTGTGATGAATCAAATTGTTGTAATGACCACAGACGCTTTTGTTGAGGGGAGAGTCGATATCCCTCAATAACTTCGTTTTGCATTTTGATACCTCTTCTAATATTTGGATCTAATCGTTGCCAATCTGTTTCACATTTAATTTGCTACAGGAAACAGTCGAAAGTATTAATTATCACTAGTAAATTGTTGGCTACTGGCTAAATGGTTCTGCCATACCTGCTAAAACTTTTCGGGAACCTGCAAATGGATTCCGCCCATGACAAGCCAACATATTATCTAGGAACAATATATCTCCTGCTTGCCAGGAAAAAGTAATGGCTTCCTGTTGATAAATTTTACGGATTTCGTCTAATACTGAGGTTTCAATTGGCGAACCGTCACCATAATAAGCATTACGTGGTAATTCTTCCTCTTTGAATCCCGCTAACAAACCTTCTCGCACGCTTGGGTTAAGGTTCGATACATGAAATAGGTGAGCTTGATTGAACCAAACCATCTCGCCTGTTTGAGGATGTTTGGCAACAGCCTGACAGACTTGGTGAGTTTTTAAGCCGTCTTGTCCGTACCAGTCAAATTCAATATTTTGGTTGTGGCAATACTCTTCTACTTGCAGCTTTTCGGTAGTCTGGAAAACATTTTGCCAAGGCAAATCTAATCCATTTCCGTAATTTCGCACATACATCACCTGTTTTTGAATGAATTTTTCTCGGATGATGGGATCGATGCCTTGAAAAACTTTTCGACTATCAGCAATTGGGGTTTCTCCTCCTTGTTCGGCAGGTTGCACGCAATGAAAGCCAATTTTCATTGGCCACTGGCGGGAGTAAGCCATTTCGTTATGTAGGGGGATTGATTGTTCCGCCGGATATTCTGTTGAAGTATAGATGTTGCCACTAACATGGCTGCGTGGTGTTGAGCGATAAGAATATTCCAGTAATTCTCCAGAAACAGCCTTAATGAAATTCTCGAAATCAGCAACCCCATGTATCGGAAAATCCCGAAACAGAATACCACCATGCTTGAGTAAATTGTTTTCGATAAATTGTCGATTATTAGCAGCCCAAGTAGCAAGATTTAGATCTTTTACTGAAGGTTGAACTACTACAGGCAATAGTTTTCTATGGTCTAGATATTCTGTTTTTACTAATTCTTCTTGAGAAACTTTGACGGCTTGTCGCTTAAAATTTCCCAGTTTTTTGATACTAGGATTGCTAGTTTTTGTATCTTTCATGGTAGTTAGATGATTGAAATGAACAGGAGTTACGCAGAGTCTTTTTGTAGGCATGTTAGCGGAGCGCTGCGTAATTTTTGATGAACTTAGACGTTACTGATAGACTTCCGCTTAGTCATTTTGAACTTCTGCCGACTAGCCTTTTCAAGCTCTTTTTCTTGTACGAGCTGTTGTTGTTTATCGGCGTTAGCAATGACTTCTGCGAGAGTACTTATCTTGGTATCGGGCTGTGTAGTAATCTGTCTCAGAAGTATTTCAAAATGTTCTGCGATTCGAGCGATGGTTTCTGGGTTAAATAAGTCTACTCTGTAGCCAAATGAAGCCTTAAGACCTGCTGCGCTTTCCTCTAGCTCAAGCCTCAAATCGTGCTTTGCTCTGTTGCTATCGATATTTAATGCCGCGATCTTTAAATCTGGGAGATCTAAGGATGGCGTGGGAGTATTTTGGAGGACAAACCATACTTGGAATAGTGAGTTGTAGCTCGGATTCCGTTCAGGCTGTAATTCTTCTACTAGTTTCTCAAAGGGTAAGTCTTGGTGAGTGTACGCTTCCAAAGTGCGATCGCGCACTCGACCTAGTAATTCCCGGAAGCTCGGATCATTAGACAAATCAGTACGCAGAACTAGAGTGTTGGCAAAAAATCCGATTAATCCCTCAAGTTCTGAGCGAGTGCGGTTGGCAATGGGGGAGCCTACTAGGATGTCGTCTTGTCCACTCCAGCAGTACAGCAACGTCTTGAATGCGGCTAACAGAGTCATGAACAACGTTACCCCTTCGCGATCGCTGAGGGTTTTGATGTCCTCGGTTAAGGGCTTTGGTAAGATAAGCGATCGCGTTGCACCCTGAAATGTTCTAACTGTCGGGCGCGGTCGATCTGTCGGTAATTTTAGTAAGGGAGGAGCGCCCTCTAGTTGCTGTTTCCAGTAGGTTAGCTGGGTTTTTAGCCTCTCCCCCTGCAACCACTGTTTCTGCCAGACAGCAAAGTCCGCATATTGGATAGGTAGTTCAGTTAGTGGCAGAGATTGCTTAGCAGAGAACGCTTGATAGAATTCTCCTAACTCTCGGATGAGTACTCCTACAGACCAGGCATCAGAGACGATATGGTGCATGGTTAGCAGTAACACGTACTCATTTTCGTCCAGTTGCAGCAACACTAATCGTAGCAACGAACCTTTGGCTAGATCGAAAGGTCGATTCGCTTCTGCTTGAGCCAAATTTTGAACTTCAGCTTCCCGTTCTGTCGGAGGGAGCGAATATCCTCCGGACACGCTTCGCGATCGCAAATCGATGACGGGTAAGGTCAAGCTTAAGGCGGGTTCAACGACCTGAAACGGTTGTCCATCGACGGCGATCAACCGAGTTCGCAACACTTCATGACGCCTAACAATCTCATTGAAACTTTGTTCCAGTGCGGTGACGTTGAGTAGACCTGTTAGGCTGACAGCGGCGTGAACGTTATATAAAGAGCTGTTAGGCTGCAATTGGTTGAGCAGCCACAGCCGTTGCTGGGCGAAGGATAGGGGTAAGTTTTTGTCCCGTGAAGCTGGCTCAAGAGGCGGAACGGCTAGTCCTGACCCAGCCTTTGTCGCGGTTTCAATCTGCTCTGCTAACCCAGCAATAGTGGGTGACTCAAACAAACAGCGCAGGGGTAGCTCTATCTGGAAGGTTTTGTACAAGCGGGACATCACTTGAGTAGCCAGTAACGAGTGTCCGCCTAAATGGAAAAAGTTGTCGTGGATGCCAACCTGCTCAAGATTCAGGACTTGAGACCAGATTCCAGCCAATAACTCCTCTACAGGCGTGCGAGGTGCAACAAAAGCTTCGTCCAATTCCGGTCTGAGTGTGTCGGGTGCGGGTAGCGATCGACGGTCTACTTTACCGTTAGGCGTCAACGGAAGCGCCTCCAGCATCACAAAAGCCGACGGCACCATATACTCCGGCATTTGCCCTTTTAGGTAATTTCGCAGTTCGCTACTCGTGGGGGCTTGCTGGGAGTTGGGGACAATATAAGCAACCAACTGCTTGTCACCGGGTCGATCCTCCCGAACTAAAACCACCGTTTCCCGGATACCAGAGTATTGACCCAAGACTGCTTCAATTTCCCCTAGCTCGATGCGAAAGCCGCGAATCTTCACCTGATCGTCAATTCGCCCTAGATACTCAAGCTCTCCATTGGGAAGATAACGTGCCAAGTCGCCTGTTTTGTAGAGGCGTTGGGGATTTAAGGATGAATCTTCTTTGCCTCCACTGCTCGCCTGCTCCGCTGCTCGCCTGCTCCTTTGGAAGGGGTTGGGAATAAACTTTTCGGCGGTTAGTTCAGGTCGGTTAAGATATCCCCTGGCAACGCCAATACCACCAATGTAAAGTTCCCCCGGTACTCCAATAGGGGTAGGTTGCAGGTAAGGGTCTAGCACGTAAACTTGAACATTAGGAATAGCACACCCAATCGGTACTTCTCGTAATCTGGCATCAACTTCCGCCATCTTCGACAGATGGCTGATTGTTGTCCCGATAGTCGCTTCTGTCGGACCGTAAGAATTCACGAGTTGCACTCTTTTGCCCACATGCTTCTGCCACATTACCAGCCGCTCCGGAAGTGCTCGTTCTCCGCCAATAATTACCAAGCGCAGTGGAGCGGGTAGCTGCAACCGTTTCTCAGATAATTCGACAGTGAGTTGATGCCAGAAAGCTGTCGGCAAATCCAATACAGTTATCGATCGCTCGTGGCATTGTTGTAAGAATGCTGGCACTGAATTCAACATGGAATCAGTACGCAGCACCAACGTCGCACCTTGCGTTAAGCAGGAAAATATCTCTTCGGCTGCGACATCAAAACTAATCGATGCAAATTGCAAGATGCGATCGCTAGATGAAATTGCATATTCAATACTTGCGGTCTCGGTGTAGTTCACTAAAGACTGATGTTGAATCATCACTCCCTTTGGCTGTCCTGTCGATCCTGACGTATAGATCCCATAAACCAGATTCTCAGGCGTAGCGTTGTTGACAAGATTCTCTGGACTTTCCCGGTCAATTACATCCCAATCCGCATCCAAGCAAACGACCTGAGTTTTGTTTTCGGGAAGCCATTCCCTCAACCGCTCTTGGGTTAACAACAACGAGAGCTGGGCATCCTTCAGTATGAAAGCCAGACGCTCTTTCGGATACGCTGGGTCTAGTGGCAGATAAGCCCCACCCGCTTTGAGAATTCCAACAATCCCGACCACCATCTCTATAGAGCGCTCTACACAGATGCCGACAAGTACCTCTGGCTTGACGCCCAACTTTTGCAAGTGGTGTGCAATTTTGTTCGCCCGTTGATTCAGCTCCCGATAGCTGAGGTACTCGTCTTCAAATACCACTGCAATAGCATCGGGTGTCTGTTCTACCTGAGCTTCAAACAACTGATGGATGCACTGACCTTGAGAATAGTTAGCTTGGGTGTTATTCCACTCTACTAATAGCTGATGCTGCTCGGCTGGTGTTAATAACTGCAAGTCCTTTAGGCGTTGCTCAGGATTAGCCACCATCCCTTCTAGCAATGTTTGGAAATGCCCCAACATGCGGGTAATCGTGGCGGCATCAAAGCGTCGGCGATCGTACCAAATATCCAATGACAGCTTTGCACCAATTCCTACTACCACAGTCAGGGGGTAGTTTATTGATTCCGCAAAGCGAAATTCGCGAATATCCAAGCTTTCACTTTGCTGCGCTAAGGAAGAGTCCACAGGGTAGTTTTCAAAAACCAAAATACTCTCGAATAACGGCATCCCCCGTGGCACATCACTCCAGGCTTGGACTTCTACTAAGGGGCTGTACTCATACTGTCGAGCCTCGATTTGTTGAGCTTGCAGTTTCTTTAGCCAAGGTAGAAGAAACTCCTCAGAAGGAACGCTTGTTCGCACTGGAAGGGTATTAATAAAAATACCCACCATATTCTCGACTCCCGCTAGGTCTGTCGGACGACCAGAAGAAGTCGCCCCAAATAGGATGTCTTCCTCGCCACTGTAACGACTCAAGAGTAAAGCGAAGGCTCCTTGTACAAGCGTGTTTAGAGTTAGCTGATGCTGCTGTGCCAGAGTTTTTAGGGCAGAGGTTGTGGCTTCAGATAGCTGGATTTGCTGCTCATCTTGGTTTTCTTGTCCGCTAGGGAGTGTTGTCAAACCCGGAGATCCCCCTAAATCCCCCTTAAAAAGGGGGACTTTGACTGAATTCTCCCCCCTTGTTAAGGGGGGCTGGGGGGGATCTGTATTTAATGGAGAAGTTTCAAAAGATGCCCTATAGGAGCCTCCAGAATTTCGGTCTACGTTGACTAAATTCTCCCCCCTTAATAAGGGGGGCTGGGGGGGATCTGCATTTAACGGGGAAGTTTCAAAACACGCCCCCTGAGAGCCTTCAGAATTTCGGTCTACGTTGAAGGAAGTCGGTGTAGTAAAACCTTTGAGATCACGCCGCCAGAAAGCCTCGGCTTGAGACAAATCTTGCTGCTGCAACCAAGCAATATAATTTGCGAAAGGTGTGGTGGGGAGTAGGGGCAAATTTTGACCTTGTTGCAGTGCGGAGTAAGCGTCAAAAACGTCTTTGAAAACTACGGCTGTTGACCACCCATCTAGAATCAGATGGTGTTTGCTCCAGATAAATTTGTACTGATCCTCAGCCAGTTGAATCAGCGTCAAACGCATTAACGGTGGTTTGTTGATGTCAAAATCCCGTTGGCGATCGCCTTTTAGAAAATTCCTCAGCAACTCTTGTTGCTCAGTTGCCGAAACTCCCCGCCAGTCATACTGCTCCCAAGGTAAGTTTACAGACCGATAAACGACCTGAAAGGGTTGATCGCGACGTTCCCAATGAAAAGAGGTACGCAAGACTGGATGCCGCTCTATTACTAACTGCCAAGCTTGTTTAAGCACTGAGACATTCAGGGAGTTGCTAAAGGTGCAACTAATCTGAGCAACATATACTCCTGAGTTCGGTGCATAGAGGGTGTGGAAGAGTATGCCCTGCTGCATCGGCGACAGGGGATAAATGTCTTCAATATTCTTTCTATTGTCCATTTAGAGTCACCCAGGAATTAACTAGAGTTCTGCAAGCAGTTCGTCCAGCTCTTTCGAGCTAAACTGCATTTGTGGGAAGTCTGAGGGCGTGTAGCCTCCAGCTTCGGGAGACTGACAGTGAGTAATTAGGTCGCGCAACGCTTCCACAAAACTCTGAGCCAGACTCTCAATCGTGCTGCGGCGATGAATGTTCTCGCTGTAATTCCAATCCAGTCGGAGTTGACCGGAAACAATTAACCCGTTAATCACCAGCAACCGATTCCGGCTTCCCTTTGAGGTGCGTTCTTGTCCACAAGACTCTTCAGCCGGGGCAAATAGTGAGGATTCTGATAAAAGTTGGTCAAACTGCCCCAAATAGTTAAATTTCACTTCCGGCTGCGGCAACGCTTCTATTTGCTCCCGCAATTCCCGGTTTCCGTTGAGATAACGCAGCACACCATAACCGATGCCTCGATTTGGAAGACCCCGCAGTTGCTCTTTAACTGCTTTCAGCGCCTCGACTGGGTTGGATGCGTCCCCAATATCCAACAGCACGGGAAAATGGGTGGTAAACCAGCCAACGGTACGGGATAGGTTTACATCGTTGAAAATATCTTCTCGTCCGTGACCTTCCAGTTCCACCAGCAGGGACGGCTCACCTGTCCACTGTGCAAATGATTGTGCGAGTGCCGTCATCAATACATCGTTGATTTGGGTGCGATAGGTGGCTGGAACTTCCTGGAGTAGAGCTTGAGTTTCTTCGACACTGAGTTCTACTGATACCGTGCGCTCTGATGCCACTGTGTTGTCGCAATACTGCAAGAGAGACCTCTCCCCCAGCTCCTCTCCTGCAAGAAGAGGGGAGTCCGACTCCCCTCTTCCCTCGTAGGGAAGGGGGGCTGGGGGGGTTAGGTCAGCCTTATCTAAGTAGTATTGAGTGTTGTCGCCCCCTACATAGTCCACTGGCAAGCGGGGAACTGATGTTCGAGCTTGAGCCAACCAATAGTCCTGCTCTTGCTGAACAGCTTCTGAATGCGCGTAATCCCTCAGTCTTTCCGCCCAATGCTTGAACGAAGTCGTTTTGGATGGTAGGGCAATTGCTTCACCTCGACTTAGCTGTTCGTAAGCAGTTTGGAAGTCTTCCAGCAAAATTCGCCAGGAGACGCCATCAACGACTAAGTGGTGAATGACAATCAGCAGGCGTTGAGAATCACCCAGATTAAACAGAGCCACCCGCATCAGCGGTTCTTCTGATAGGTTTAGGCTCGTTTGGAGTTCAGTTGCTGCTTCCTCGATGGCTGCTTTTTGCTGCTCTGGCGACAGTACCGACAAATCCAGGTATTGAAATGGCACCATCCCGTTGAAATCAGCATTAATCTGTTGCCAACCGGATTCAGCCTCAACAAACCGTAGGCGCAGAGCGTCGTGGTGTTCTAGCGATCGCTGTAAAGCCTTCTGCAATAGCATTGGGTCAAGCGCTTGTTTTACTTGCAGCAAAACCGCTTGGTTCCAGTGGTGGGAGTCAGGCTGATTTTGTTCAAAAAACCAGTGCTGAATCGGGGTGAGGGGGACTGAACCCGTTACCCGCCCTTGTTCCGCCATCACACCCTGACTCAGGTTAGCCACGGCGGCGAGTTCAGCAATCGTCTGGTTTTCAAAAAGTTGCTTGGGAGCGATTTCTATGCAAACTTGATGCGCTCTAGCAACGATTTGAATGCTAATAATGGAATCGCCGCCTAATTCAAAGAAGTTGTCGTGAATGCCTACTCGCTCGACCTTCAGGACTTCCGCCCAGAGGTTTGCTAGTTTTTCCTCTGTAGGAGTGCGCGGTGGTACATAAGCCTCTTTTAACTCAGGTCGGGACGCATCTGGTGCTGGCAGCATTTGGCGATTGACTTTGCCATTGGGTGTCAACGGTAGAGCCTTGAGCTGCACGAAAAACGACGGCACCATATATTCTGGCAACCACTCCAAGAGGAAGCTTCGCAACTCACTGCTAGTCGGAGCCGATTTGTGTTTGGGTACTACATAAGCCACTAGGCGCTTGTTGTCTGGTTCATCTTCCTGCACTATGACGGCGGTTTCACTGACGCCAGGGTGTTTCAACAAGGCGGCTTCAATCTCTCCTAGCTCAATGCGGAAGCCGTGTATCTTGACTTGGCGATCAATTCGTCCGAGAAACTCAAGGGTTCCGTCGGGTAAGTAGCGGGCTAAGTCCCCGGTTTTGTAAACCCGTCCAGAAATAAAAGGATTATTGATGAATTTCTCGGCAGTCAGTTCTGGTCGATGCAGATAGCCGCGTGCTAACCCTGCACCGCCAATATGCAGTTCTCCTGGTACACCAATGGGAACGGGTTGCCCATTAGAGTCGAGCAGATAGATTTGGGTGTTGGGAATGGGACGACCAATGGGAACTGTGCTGCTTTGACCTAACCCCCCCAACCCCCCTTCCCTGCAAGGGCAGGGGGGAGTCCGGCTCCCCTCTCCTGCAAGGAGAGGGGCTGGGGGAGAGGTATTCCTTGCACTATTGGGAACAGTGGAAGCAAATTTGGCAACGGATTTGGTAGTGGATAAATTGTTAGTGATTGCATAGGTAAGAACGCCGACGGTGGCTTCGGTTGGCCCGTAGTGGTTGAGAATTTGGCATTCTGGTGCTAACTGCTGAATCTGTCTGATTAAGTCCCAACTACAAGCTTCACCTCCGAGTACTAGTCGCTGGCGAGGTAGAAGTTGCTGGGGATTTTCACCAGTCAGTAGGGCTTTCAGGTGAGATGGAACAATCTTGATGCAGTCGATGGGATGGCGCTGGAAGTAGTCGGCTAGGGCTTGCGGATCAGAAGCGCGATCGCTACATACTATATGCAAACAACCACCACTACATAGAGCCGGGAAGATAACTGTATTACCCAAATCAGCGGCAAAGGTGGACACCGTTGCATAACTAGCACCAGTAGGAAGATTGATGGTTTCCTGGATGCTGTATAGATAGTTGAGAAGTTGCTGATGCTCAATAGCAACGCCTTTAGGGACACCAGTAGAACCAGAGGTGTAAATGGCATAGACTAAGTTCTCTGGTTTAACGTCGCTAGTTGGATTGCCACTGCATTCTCGCTCTATCTTCTCCCAGTCTGTATCCAGGCAAATAATAGTTCTTTGTTCTTGGTCATTCGTCAAAAGTTCTTTGCTCTTAACCAATGACTCTTGACTAATCAGCAATGATTGAGCCTCTTGCAACCGCAGAGCAATGCCAGAAGGGGGTAAGGCGGGGTCTAAGGGAAGGTATGCTCCCCCAGCTTTGAGAATGCCGAGCAATCCGACAATCAGGTCGAGGGAACGTTCTACAAATAGCCCCACCAACACATCCGGCTTCACTCCCAATTGTTGTAGGTAATGAGCTAGTTTGTTCGCACGAGAGTTGAGTTCGCGGTAGGTCAGTTGCTGCTCTTCAAAGACAACAGCAATGTTATCCGGTGTCCTGGCGGCTTGGTCTTCAAATAGTTTGTGAATGCAGGCTTCTTTGGGATAATCAACAGCCGTGTGGTTGAATTCAATTAATAGCTGCTGTCGTTCGCGATCGCTTAAAATATTTAAATTAGACGCCGCCGCTTCTGGCTTACTGATAATGCTTTCTAGTAAGGTCGAAAACCGTTCTGCCAGACGTTTAATATCATCTTCTAAAAAATAATTACTATCATATTTAAATGCAGCTACGATTGAGTCATCGTTACGATCACAGGAAAGTTTTACCTTAAATCTCTCAAGACAGATGTAGTGTTTGGAGAGCGAAAAATGGACATTAGACTTTAAGGATTGAGATGACCATTGTTCATACTCGAAGCCAAAAGGTAAAAAGGCTACATCTATACAATGCTCCAGCTCAGTAAAGTACTCTTGCCATTCGTAAGCCTCATGAACCGATTGATTAACTTGAGCGAGCAACTCACTGAATTTAGATTCAGCCTCGAAGTGGCAAGTTAAGGGTAAATGCTTGGCGAATAATCCTAGCGATCGCTCTAGCTCTTCATAGGGACGACCATCGAATGCCGTACCGATGATAATATCTTGCTGTCCAGTCAGCCGCCACAGTAGAACCTGCCAACATGTTAGTAAGACTGTAGAAACCGAAGTTTCACATTTTTGAGCTATTGCTTCAATTTTGGCAACGACATCAGGCTCAACTTTACACTCAAGAGAATTGAATTCAAATTGAGCGGGAACATTACTCAGTTTGTTCTCAAAGGGTAGAGCTAAAGTTGCTAGGGCAGAAAAATCCTGTTTGCTCCAGTATTCTTTGCCAGCTAATCCATCCTCATCTTCAAGTAATTGATTCTGCCATTCGGAAAACTGAACGTATTGCACGACTTCATCTTCATCCGATAGTTCCTCACCTTGAAGAGAAGCGGTATAAGACTGGCTAATTTCCACCACCAGATTTTTGAGTGTTTTACCATCCGCACAAATTGCTGGCAGGCTGATGAGCAAAATATGCTTTTGGGCTGACAGTATCAGCAGGTAAAAACGTAATAAGGTTTGTTCAAAATTTAGCTCTTGCTGTCGTTCTTCCTGAAGGATTTCCTCAATTTTGAATTCCTGTTGTTTGGAATCTAAACCGCTCAGATTGATATCACGACAGCAGAGGATACTGCTATCCGCAACGACTTGAAGCGGCGCTTTAATTCCTGGCTTGCGCTGAAAGGTTGTCCGCAGAATTTCATGCCGATTGATGACATTTTGCAGAGCTATCTTCAAAACTTCTGGATTAAGATTGCCTTCGATGAGGATAGCACCTTGAGTCTGATAAGCAAGACTATCTCGTTGCAACGACCATAGCCGCTTTTGTTGAGGAGAAAGTTGAAATCCCTCAATTATTTGAACTGCCATTAATTTCTCCTATTCTTTGTGTCTGCTCTTGTTTCGCTATTAAGACAACAAAGGAATTGAAATAGGGTAAAAGTCAAAATTCACTGATTTAATACTACTACAAAAGTCGCTGATAATTTCCTCTATTAAAGATTTATCATTTCCCCCATTGCTACTACAATCTTTCGCGAACCAACATAAGGATTGCGACTATGGGCGGCCAACAAATTATCCAACATGAGGATGTCTCCTTTCTGCCAAGGAAAACTAATTTGCGACTGCTGATAGATTTCATTAATTTCCTGGATAACTGATTCTTCAAGAGGAGAACCATCGCCGTAATAAACATTACGTGGTAGCTTTTCTTCCCCAAACAGCGACAACAGAGAATCTCGAACGGCTGAGTCTAAGAAGGATAGATGATGCAACTGAATTTGATTGAAAAAGACCAGTTCACCAGTTTTTGGGTGTTTGGCGATCGCGGGTCGAACTTGGCGAGTTCTTAACCCCTTCCCTGGAAGCCATTCAAAATCAATTCCCGCCTTGTCGCAATACTCTTCAACCACTGCTTTATCTGTGGTTCTAAAAAAGTCTTGCCAGCTTACATCTAGCCCTTCGATGTAGTTGCGGACATACATCAGCTGCTTATTAGCCAACTTTTCTCGCAGTTTTGGATCGAGAAGTTGATACATCTTCCGGCAATCTACAATTGGCGTTTCTCCACCTTGCTGCGCGGGTTGGACGCAGAAAAACCAAATTTTTAGAGGAAAACGTTGCAGGTGAGAACTTTCGTTATGGAACAAAATGGCTTTGTCTGCCGGATAAGGAGTAGAAGCATAAACTTTTCCGCCAACGCCTTCCCGTGGTAAGTCGCCATACTCACCGAATAACTCCGGACAAATGGCTTGAGCAACCGTTTCAAATTCCGATGCTGAATTAACACTAAAGCCTCGGAAGAGAATCGCTCCGTGTTTGAGTAACTGGGTTTCTATAAATTCGCGATCGCTTTTCGCCCAATCTACAAAATCAATTTCTCCGTCAGTGGGTTGGACTACTAAAGGTAACGTTTCCCCTGGGGTCAGGTAATCAGTTTTAATTAAGTCTCCTTGAGGCAAACTTACAGCTTTGGGTTTAACGCTTTTAAATTTGTTGAACTTGGTCTTTTTGCGTTGTTCTTGTGCTAAAAGTTGCTGTTGCTTTTCGGTTTCAGAGAGCATTTCTAGTGTCTTAATAGGGGTATCGGGTTGGGCAACAATGCTGCTCAATAGCATTTCAAAGTGACCTGACATCCGAGTGATGGTTGAGTCATCAAAAAGGTCGGTGCTGTAGTTCCAAGTCCCAACAATTCCTTGCTCCGTTTGTTCCATAAACAGAGCTAAATCAAACTTCGCCGTTCCGGTTTCAACCTCAATCGGGGTGAGGGTAAGCCCGGAAAGCTCCAAACTGGGCATGGGGGCATTTTGGAGGACAAATAACACCTGAAATAGGGGAGTATGGTTGAGATTTCGCTCTGCACCTAGAGCCTCTACCAACTTCGCAAAGGGCACGTCTTGGTGAGCATAGGCTCCTAACGTGACTTCGCGCACCCGACGCAGCAACTCCCGGAAACTGGGGTTGCCAGATAAGTCGGTACGCAAGACTAAAAGGTTGACGAAGAAACCAATGAGTGGTTCTAGTTCGCTGCGGTTGCGGTTGGCGACATCGGTGCCGACAACGATATCGTCTTGATTGCTGTAGCGGGACAGTAGCGTCTGAAAGGCAGCCAGCAGGAGCATGAATAGAGTAACTCCTTCCTGGCGGCTGAGGGTGGCGATAGCGAAGCGCTGCTGCGAAGCGCAGATCGCATCACTCAAGTCTTTGGGAAGTACAAAGCGACTGGTAGCACCTCGAAACGTCTGAACTTCAGGACGCGAGCGATCTGTGGGTAACTTCAGCCGGGAAGGAGCGCCACCCAACTGCTGCTTCCAGTAACTTAGTTGAGCATCCAATGCTTCCCGGAGTAACCATTCCTGTTGCCACACAGCAAAGTCTGCATATTGAATGGGCAGTTCTGGGAGGGGTGAAGGTTCCCCCCTGGTAAATGCTTTGTAGAGTGCTGCGACTTCCCGGACGAGTACCCCCATTGACCAGCCATCACTAACAATGTGGTGCATCGTCAACAGCAGAATATGCTCAGTTTCGCCTAATTGCAGCAGCGTTGCTCGCAGTAATAGATCTTGCTCCAAATCGAAGGGGCGTTGAGCTTCCTCCACCGCCAGCCGTTGAATTTCAACCTGTTGCTCGGCTTCGGGTAACTCGCGCCAATCTACTATCGGTAGCGGTAGAGTCATGCTAGGAGCGATAACCTGAATCGGTTGCTCGTTCCCCATCGCAAAGGTAGTGCGTAAGGCTTCGTGGCGGCGGACAATTTCGTTAAAACTCTGTTGCAATGCTGGCACGTTCAGCACGCCAGTCAGGCGCACGGCAGCAGAAATATTGTAAGCAGAGTTACCGGGAGCAATGCGATCGAGGAACCACAGCCGCGCTTGGGCAAAGGATAAGGGCAACTCCCCAGAACGGGAAACGGGTACTAGGGGCGGTATTTGCTGTTCCAATTGGGTTGGACGGGTTGCCTCAATTCCTTGACTCAGTTCGGCTATAGTTGGCGATTCAAATAGACAGCGCAAGGGCAACTCCACCTGAAACGTATCCCGTATCCGAGAGATTAGCTGAGTAGCGAGTAAGGAATGTCCTCCCAATTCAAAGAAATTATCGTCGATGCCAACTCGTTCTAGGTTGAGGACTTCTGCCCAAAGGTTTGTCAGTACTTCCTCAACCGGGGTTCGAGGTGCTACAAAGTCCGTTTCCCCTGCCAGCATCCTTGTGTCTGGCGCGGGTAAGGCACGGCGGTCTACTTTACCATTAGGTGTCAGTGGTAGAGCAGAAAGCAGCACAAAGGCAGCAGGAATCATGTAGTCAGGTAGCTGCTTTTTCAGGAATTCCCGCAGTTCATTCGATTTTGGATTTTGCTCCCCCCTTAATAAGGGGGGGATGGGGGGGTGGGATTTTGGATTGGGGGATTGCTCATGAAGGACAATGTAGGCAACTAGGCGCTGGAGTCCGGGGCTATCTTCCCTAGCCAGAACAACTGCCTGTTCCACGCCTGGGTATTGCGCCAACGCCGTCTCAATTTCTCCCAGTTCAATGCGGAAGCCGCGAATTTTTACCTGATGGTCAATTCTCCCTAAGTAATCGATGTCTCCATTAGGGAGATGACGCGCCAAGTCTCCAGTTTTGTAGAGGTATTCTCCCCTGCTCCCCTGCTCCCCCGCTCCTCCGCCTCTTTGAAAGGGATTGGAAATAAACCGTTCGGCAGTTAATTCAGGGCGATTGAGATAGCCACGGGCTACCCCCGCTCCACCGATGTACAGTTCGCCGGGAACTCCAATAGGAGTAGGTTGCAAGCAGTGGTCTAGTATGTAAGCTTGAGTATTGGCAATCGCACGACCAATAGGAACTAACCCATCTCCAGACTTCACCTGATAGAGGGTAGACCAGATGGTAGTCTCTGTTGGGCCGTACAGATTCCATAGAGAATCGCAGCGAGTCAGCAACTGATTCGCCAATTCCCGCGATAAAGCCTCACCCCCACAAAGTATTTTGAGCGTCTTGTCACCCTGCCACCCAGCCGCTAACAGCAGTCGCCAAGTCGCAGGTGTTGCTTGCATCACTGTAGCGCCAGAGTGAGTGAGCAGCTCTGACAACCGCCTGCCATCAGCCGCTACTTCCCGACTAGCGATGACCACACGCGCACCAACAATCAGAGGTAAGTAAAGTTCTAAACCAGCAATGTCAAAAGATAGCGTGGTGACACAAAGGAGTCTATCTTGCTTGGTCAATCCTGGCTTAAGACGCATGGAACAGAGGAAGTTAACCAGCGCACGATGGGAAATTTGTACGCCCTTAGGCTTGCCCGTTGAACCAGAGGTATAAATTACATACGCCAAGTTGGAAGAATTTAGGCTTTTGACTCCCCCCGTTGACCCCCCTGTGTCCCCCAACGATAAACGCTGTTTCTTATACTCCCCCCTTGCTAAGGGGGGTTGGGGGGGTGAATTTTCGATTAAGCTGCAATCATCGGCTTTTATTGCTTCCCCATCAGCATCCAAACAAATTATTTCCGCTCTGTGTTCGGGAAGTATTTCTAAAAGCCGCTGTTGCGTCAGCAGCACCGAAACTTGAGCATCCTCCAACATGAAAGCCAATCGCTCTTTAGGATAGGCAGGGTCTAGAGGGACGTAAGCGCCGCCAGCTTTGAGAATGCCGAGGAGGCCGATAAGCATCTCCAAAGAGCGCTCCACGCAAATTCCTACCAGCACCTCTGGTTTCACACCCAGCATTTGCAGGTGGTGCGCTAGTTGATCGGCTCGTTGGTCGAGTTCTCGGTAAGTTAGCTGTTGGTCTTCAAAGACTACGGCAATGGCATCAGGCGATCGCTCAACTTGCTCCTCAAAGAGTTGGTGAAGGCATCGATCTTGAGGATATTCAGCTTCAGTATCATTCCACTCTTCTAGCAGTTGCTGCCGTTCGCCTTCGGTCAACAGCGATAATTCACAAAGGCGCTGCTTTGGATTGGCAACCATGCTTTCCAGCACGGTTTGGAAGTGACCTAACATTCGGGTAATGGTTGCACTATCAAACCGACGGCAATCGTACAAAATCTTCAGTACCAACTCCGAACCAGGTAACGCGACAAAGGTTAGAGGATAGTTCGTCTTTTCAAACGCACGAACATTACCAATCTCTAGCTCTGCGACGCGCTCCCTATGGTGCGCCTCTACGGGGTAGTTCTCAAAAACCACAATACTGTCAAACAGGGGCATATCCCTGGGGACATTACTCCACCCCTGTATATCCACTAGCGGACTGTACTCATACTGACGTGCCTCAGTTTGTTGAGCTTGGAGTTGCTGTAGCCAGGTCACAAGAGACTCTTCAGAAGCCACCTGCACTCGTATCGGTAGGGTATTAATAAACAGTCCCACCATAGACTCTACTTTGGCTAGGGCAGAGGAACGACCAGAGACGGTCGCCCCAAATACCACGTCTTCCTCACCGCTATAGCGACTTAAAAGCAAAGCCCAAGCTCCCTGCACTAAGGTATTCAGCGTTAGATGTTGCTGTTGTCCTAGTGACTGTAATGCTGCTGTTGTTCTGGTTGATAGCCTAATTTCCTGCTCCTCGTAGTCTTCCTTCTGGTCGGGCAACTTCCGAAAAACCTGGTCTACGCTTAACGGTGTCGGAGCTGTAAAACCCTTAAACTTCTCCCGCCAAAACGCTTCTGCCTGAGACAAGTCCTGTTGCTGTAACCAGGCGATGTAGTCGCGGTAAGGACGAGGGCGTTCTAACGAGAGTTGCTGATCTTGGCAGAAGGCTTCGTAGTAAGCAATGACTTCCTTAAAGATTAATTGAGTAGACCAGCCATCGAGCAGTAAATGGTGATGGCTCCAGATCAAGTGATAGGTAGCCTCTGTTAGCTGGATCAGGGTTAGGCGCATCAGCGGAGCCTTGGACAGTTCAAAGCCTTGCCTTCGCTCTGCTTGTAGTAAATTCTTCAGCCGTTCTTGTTGCTCTATGGGGGAAATTCCCTGCCAGTTGTGTTCTTCCCAGGGCAGTTTCACATGCCGCCCCACGACTTGCAACGGCTTCTTAACCTTTTCCCAGACAAAGGCAGTTCGTAAGATTGAATGCCGATCTATCACCTGCTGCCAAGCTTGGGTAAATGCCGAAACGTTCAACCTTCCAGAAAGGTCAAAGCTCATTTGTTCGACATATACCCCAGATGATGGAGCGTAAAGGCTGTGGAACAGTATCCCCTGTTGCAGAGACGATAAAGGATATGCGTCTTCAATCGTTTTGACACTCATCGGGTTGCTCCTCCTTCAAACTCAACCATGCCCAATACTGCATCGAGTTCGTCTTGTCCAAGCTGTGCCAGTGGGAAGTCTGAAGGCGTAAAGCCGCCTACATCAGGAGACTGATAGTAAGCAATGAGCGATCGCAACGCTTCCACAAAACTTTCTGCCAGCCTCTCAACGGTGACTCGTTTGTGAATCGTCTCGCTGTACGTCCAATGCAATTGCAGTTGGTTCTCCACCACCAACCCGTTGACTTCTAGCAAATAGCCGCGACTTCCCTTGAGGCTATGAGCAGATCCACTAGACTCGTTTGCCAGTCGAAATAGAGGCGATCCTGACAAAACGCGATCGACCTGACCCAGGTAGTTGAAAAGTATCTCAGCTTGGGGACGTTCGCGCAGTTTTGTCGTAATGTCCGCGCGATCGCTAAGATAGCGCAGCAGACCGTAGCCGATACCTCGATTGGGAATGCGGCGTAGCTGTTCCTTGACTGATTTCAACGCCTCCCCTGGATGGGAAGTCTCCTCCAGATTCAACAGGATGGGAAATACAGTCGTAAACCAACCTACCGTGCGCGAGAGATCCACCTCCTCGAAGAGTTCCTCTCGCCCGTGTCCCTCTAGGTCAACGAGCAGAGACGGCGAACCCGTCCACTGGGCAAAAACTTGCACCAAGGCAGTTAGTAGCACGTCGTTAATTTGGGTATTGTAGGCTTGCGGTACTTCCTGTATCAGAGCTTGGGTTTCCTCTGCGCTAAGCGACACCGATAGGGTGCGGGCTGAAGCCTCGGTGTTGTCACCCGACCGATAGTCTACTGGTAGCGGGGAGACTCGCGTGCCGGATTCGGCAAGCCAATAGTTCAACTCTTGCTCTAGCGTTCCCGATTTTGCATATTCTGTCAGTCGCTCTGCCCAATCCTTGAAAGAGGTTGTCTTCGAGGGTAGATGAACGCTCTCCCCACGACTGAGTTGCTGGTAAGCCATCTGTAAATCCTCCAGCAAAATCCGCCACGAGACACCATCCACCACCAGATGGTGGATGACGAGTAGCAAACGCCCCGGTTTGTTAGCTCCAAGGTCAAACAAAGCGACCCGCACTAAGGAACCCTCTGACAGGTTTAAGCTAGCCTGCAATTGGGCTGCTGCCGCTTCAATTGCCGCTCCCTGCTCCAATTCCGACAGCGCCGACAAATCCACCCGTGTTAAGGGTACGGTTTTGACAAAATCAGCGATCGCTTGTTGCCAACGGGATGCCTGCTGCTCAAAACACAAACGGAGTGCATCATGGTGTACTAGCAGAGACTGCACTGCCTTATCTAATACCTCTGGGTTCAGTGCTTGCCGCAGTTCCAGCAAAACGGCTTGGTTCCAGTGGTGCGGTTCTGGAAGCTCCTGCTCAAAAAACCAGTGTTGGATAGGAGTAAGAGGCGCTATACCCGTTACTAAGCCCTGTTCTGCCTGCGGTGTCTGGTTCGTACCTGCCACTGCGGCTAACTCGGCAATTGTCTGGTACTGAAACAGGTGCTTGGGGGCAAGCTTAAGACCTGCCTGATTAGCTTGGGAAATAATTTGAAGGCTGAGGATAGAATCCCCACCTAGTTCAAAGAAGTTATCTTCTACTCCAACCGACTCCCGTCTCAGAACATCGCTCCAGATTCTGGCTAGCACTTGCTCGACGGCAGTACGGGGTGGCACAAAGGTTTTTTCTAGCTCGGATCTGCCTGTGTCAGGGTCAGGTAGTGCCTGACGATCCACCTTACCGCTGGGTGAGAGCGGCAATGCTTCTAAAATTACAAAGGCAGAAGGCACCATATAATTGGGCAGCTTTTCCTCTAAGAAGCGGCGCAGGTCAGTAATCGTGAGTGTCGGCTCTGGATCGAGGACTGTGTAAGCTACCAATCGCTTAGAATTGGGTTCATTCTCACGAACGACAACCACATTCGCCCGCACTCCTGGATGTTGCCCCAGAACAGCCTCAATTTCTCCCAACTCAATGCGGAAGCCCCGGACTTTTACCTGGTGGTCGATACGACCGAGAAACTCAATGTTGCCATCGGGGAGGTAACGGGCTAGGTCGCCAGTCTTGTAGAGGCGGCTTCCGGGTGCGTCGTTGAAGGGATTGGGGATGAAGCGTTCCGCCGTCAGTTCGGGGCGGTTGAGATAGCCCCGTGCTAGTCCTTTACCGCCGATGTGCAATTCCCCAGGTACGCCGATAGGAACAAGCTGCCCCTTACAGTCGAGTAGATAGATCTGCGTATTAGCGATCGCACGACCAATGGGGACAATAGGTAAATTGCTTTGGCGATCGCACTTCCAGAACGTGACATCAATGGCAGCTTCGGTCGGACCGTAGAGGTTGTGCAGTTCCGCATCCAGACGCGCAAAGAATCGTTGTTGGAGTTCCTTGGGTAGTGCCTCACCACTGCAAATAACACGGTTGAGAGATGTACACGCCTCTAGTCCTTGCTCTTCCAGAAAAATCTGGAGCATAGAGGGGACAAAATGGAGTGTGGTGATTTGCTGGGTAGCAATCAGCTTGACTAGGTAGGCGCTGTCCTGATGACCTCCCGGTTGGGCAACAACCAGACGCGCTCCATTCAGCAAGGGCCAGAAAAACTCCCAAACGGATACATCAAAGCTAAAAGGGGTCTTTTGCAGAACCCGGTCTGTTTCCGTTAACAGATAGGCATCCTGCATCCAGAGCAAGCGATTACAGATTCCCTGGTGGGTGTTCATTGCCCCCTTGGGTTTGCCTGTAGAGCCAGAGGTATAAATAACATAGGCGAGATGGTTAGCTGTCACCCTGCTAATTGGGTTTTCTTGGCTCTGCTGAGCAGTAAGCGAAGCTATGCCCGAAGGGCTTATCGCATCCCAGTCTGTATCCAAACAAATTACTTTAGCTGGATGAGCAGGCAATGTCTCCAATAACCTTGCCTGGGTAAGCAGCACTGGCACCTGAGAATCTGAAAGCATGAAGGCTAGACGTTCTTGAGGGTAGCCTGGGTCAAGCGGCACGTAAGCTCCATCAGCCTTGAGGATAGCCAGCAGCCCTACAACCATCTCTAGCGATCGCTCTACGCAAATTCCCACTAGCACATCGGGTTTCACTCCCAGCCCTCTCAGGTAGTGCGCCAGTTGATTAGCTCGCTGATTGAGTTCCCGATACGTTAGCTGTTGGTCTTCAAATACCACTGCCACAGCATCAGGTGTCCGCTCTACTTGGGCTTCAAATAGCTGGTGAATGCGTCGATCCGTCGGGTAGTCTGCCTGAGTTTGATTCCACTCCAAAAGCTGTTGCTGCTCGGCTGATGTCAACAGCGGTAAGGTACTCAGAGATTGGTCGGGGTTCGTAACAATCCCTTCTAACAACGTCTGTAAATGCCCTGTCATCCGGGTGATGGTGTTCGCATCGAATAAGTCGGTACTGTACTCCAGCGTTCCAACCAGTCTTCCCCCGACTTCCGTGACGCGCAGAGTCAAATCAAACTTTGTGGTGTCGTTGTCGATGTCTAGAGCATTCCACGTCAAACCTGACAGATCCAAGGCAGACATTGATACGTTGTCTTGCATGACAAACATCACCTGGAACAGAGGCGTGTAGCTCAGGTTTCGCTCTGGCTGGAGTTCCTCAACGAGCTTCTCAAAGGGCAAGTCCTGGTGGGCATACGCTCCTAAGGTGACTTCGCGCACCCGGCGCAGCAACTTCCGAAACGTGGGATTGTCGGATAGGTCAGTTCGCAGAACAAGGGTATTGACAAAACAACCAATTAACCCTTCTATTTCCGCTCGGTTGCGGTTGGCAATGGGCGAACCGACTACAACGTCCTCGCTTCCCGTGTAGCGGTACAGCAGTGTTTTGAATGCGGCGAGCAGGGTCATGAAGAGCGTGACATCTTCTTTTTGGCTCAGTGCCTTCAGTGCTTCGGTGAGTTCGGCAGTCAGGGAAAAGGATTGACTCGCACCTCGGAAGCTGGCAACGGCGGGTCGGGGGTAGTCTGTAGGCAACTGGAGGACGGAAAGGCGATCGCCTAATTGCTGCTTCCAGTAGGAGAGTTGATTCTGGAGTACATCTCCCTGTAACCACTGCTGCTGCCAAAGGGCAAAGTCCGCATAGTGGATTGGGAGTTCTGGTAGTGGTGAGAGTTGGTGGCGGTTAAAGGCGTCGTAAAGTGCTGTCAGTTCCCGAATCAGTATCCCAATCGACCAGTCATCGGAAACAAGGTGATGGATGGCGAACAGGACTATATGCTCAGTTTCGTTTAAGCATAGCAATGTAGATCGCAGTAAGCGATCGCATTCCAAATTAAACGGTCGTTTTGCTTCCTCACGAGCTAACCTTAAGACTTCAGCTTCTCGCTCAACCTCAGAGAATTCCTGCAAGTTCACCACGGGTAAGGTTGAGGTCGAGGTAAGTGCGATCGCCTGAAAGGCTTGCCCATCAACTTTGACAACATTGGTTCGCAAAGCTTCGTGACGCTTGATGATTTCATTCAAACTCTGCTCAAACGCCGCCACATTGAGTGACCCTTTCAGGCGAAGGGCAGTAGAGATATTGAACAAAGGGCTGCCTGACATTAACTCATCGAGAAACCACAGCCTTGCTTGAGCAAAGGATAGTGGAACAGGGTCGCTACTGTTTCTGCGAGAAATCCGTTCAATAGGCGAAGAATCTACCCCTTTCTCTTTAAGCAACACCTCAAGCAGCGCACGCCGTTTAGCAGAAAGCTTTAAAGAACTCATTTTTGTTTACGATGCCTCGATTAACTTAGTGTTTTTTCAGCCAGCATTTTGTCCACTTCGTCATCCGAAAGTTCAGCAAGACTCAACACCAGTTGAGCAATGGCTTCAACTTTGGCTCGCTGGGCTGAGTCTTGGAGAATTACCGCCACTTGCTCCGCTACGGTAGGTGACTCGAAGAAGTGTCGCAGGGGTAGCTCAACCTGCAAGGTTTCGCGGACGTGAGCCATAACCTGAGTAGCTAGCAGGGAGTTTCCCCCTAAATCCAAGAAAAAGTTGTCGTGAATTCCGATTTGCTCTACACCTAGAACTTCAGACCAGATGCCTGCCATGACCTTCTCAAGGGAGGTATGAGGCAGCACAAAGGATTTTTCTGGCTTGGCAATGATTGTGTCAGGTTCAGGAAAAGCTTGACGGTCTATCTTGCCATTTGCAGATAGGGGCAGGGTATCCAGCCAGACGAACGCAGACGGAACCATATATTCCGGCAGCTTTTCCCTCAAGAAACTTCGCAGTTCGTCAACCGCAGGGGCTTGCTCTTGGTCTGAAACCAGATAGGCAACCAAGCGTTCTTGTCCTCGCTGTTCGCCAACTGCCTTAACAACTGACGCCTCCACGGCTGGATGCTCTACTAAAGCGGCTTCAATCTCCCCAGGTTCAATGCGGTAGCCTCGAATTTTGAGCTGAAAGTCTGCTCGTCCTAAAAACTCAATCGTGCCGTCTGGTAAATAGCGCCCTAAATCTCCCGTTTTGTACAGCCGTTCCCCTGTGACTGGATGATTGATAAAGTTGGCGCGAGTCTTTTCTTCATTTCGCCAGTACCCCTTGGCTAGTCCCATCCCAGCACAGTAGAGTTCTCCTGGAACCCAAACAGGACAGTCTTCCAACGCTTCATTGAAAACGTAGTATTTTGTGTTGGCGATCGGGCGACCGTAGGGAATGCTTTTCCAGTCTGGGTTAACGGCTTCCACTGGATACCAGATATTCCAAACTGTGGTTTCGGTTGGTCCACCGATACTGACTAGGCGAACGTTTGTTGCCAGAGCCTTCAATCGATTAGGCAACGTAACCGACAGCCAATCTCCTCCCAGAAATGTTAGGCGTAAATCTGGAAGCTGCACGTCAGAACGACTGGCGGCATAGTCTAACAACATCTCCATCATCGGAGGTACGGAGTTCCAGACTGTGACCCGTTCCTTTTGCATTAATTCGAGCCAGTGAGCTGGGTCGCGTTGCGCTGAAGCGTCGGGAATGACGAGGGTTCCGCCTGCTGTCAAAAGACCGAAAATGTCATAGACGGATAGGTCGTGATTCAGAGCGGTGAGTGCTAATACGCGATCGCTAGAACTCACCTTAAACGACTGATTGGTGTGAATCGCTAAGTTGACAACGCTCTGATGAGCCACCATAACGCCCTTGGGCAAACCCGTTGAGCCAGAGGTATAGATAACATAAGCAAGATCATCGGGTTTTTGGACGGGTTCCAGAGGTTGGTCGCTTTCACCAGCTAGCTCCTCGTTGTCTAAACACAGACACTGAATTCCCTCTGGGAACTCTAAGCGCTCGCGCAAGTAAGACTGAGTTAAAACTAACTTCACTTCGCCATTCTCCAGCAGATACCAAAGGCGTTCTTTCGGTAATCCCGGATCGATGGGCAAATAGGCAGCACCAGACGCCAGCACACCCATCACACTGACAATTTGCTCCCAACCTTTCTCCATCACAATCGCAACCAAGGTGTTA
This sequence comes from Kastovskya adunca, assembly GCF_059505785.1. Taxonomy (NCBI): domain Bacteria; kingdom Bacillati; phylum Cyanobacteriota; class Cyanophyceae; order Coleofasciculales; family Coleofasciculaceae; genus Kastovskya; species Kastovskya adunca. The sequence goes on from NZ_JCACLG010000006.1 coordinate 81,311, forward strand.
GGCAATGCACCTAATTTCCGCAACCGATGACCGACTTGATTCGAGCGACGGTACAACTCTTCGTAGGTGAGGGTAAGGTGGGGTGTAATGACAGCAGCTTGCTGGGGACGCTGAGACACTTGGGCAGCAAACAAGGTGTGAGCCAGCGTTTCTGGCATGGGAACGGCGGTGTCATTGATGGCTGTTCGCTGTTCCAACTGTTTGGGCGGTATTAACTGCCGCCTTTGTTCCTGCCAAGCCTCTTCCTCAGTTGCCAGTTGCCTTAAAAGACGGCAGAACGCATCAAACATATCGTCCACCAGTCCGGCAGGAAACATGTCCTCCACGCCATCCCAGTTCAGAAACAGAGAGTCTTCTGCCTCCATATATTGACAATCCAGCCAAACTTGAGGCGTCTGGCTAATGGTGTAAACCACCTCTCCTAACTCTTTGAATAAGGAGGCTCTTGAGGAATCCAAATGGCTACCTACGGTTTGAGGCGTGGTGGTAAATACAACGGGTGCGATCGCTCCTGTTGTTCTGCCCTGAATTTTGGACAGTTCTCGCAGCACTCTTACCCCACTGACATATTGGTGTTCTAGGTCTTTCCAGAGTTGTTCTTGCAAGCGTCTGGCTCGATCCTGAAATGACTCTTGCCTGGAATTGTCTACTTCCAATAACGTAAATGAGGCAAACTCCCCGATGATGTCGTTGACTTGAGGATGTAACGGTAAACGATTAAAACGCGGCACGTTGAGCGTGAACCGAGGACTCTTACTCCAAAGCGTCAGAACCTCAGCATAAGCAGCAAGCAAAATTCCCGTGGGCGTTAAACCTGCTTTCGCGGCACGCAACTTCAACGGCTGCCAGATTTCCCGCTCTAGTTTCGTATCCCAACTCTTGAATTGAGGTTGTGTCAGTGAACCCGGAGCTTTCGCTAGGACTAAATCCGGTGGTGGCGGTAATGTGGGAAGACGCTTCTGCCAATAGTCTAGGGAGCGTTGGAAGGTTGGGGATTCTTGGAAAGCAATCTCTTCTAAAACGTAGTCTCGGAAGGAAAGCTCTAGAGGAGGCAGGTTAATCTGGGGATTTTGGTAGAATTTCACCAAATCCTGCAAAAGAACTTGAGCGCTCCAGCCATCAACGCATAAACCATCGACGCTGATATGCAGGCGAAAATGATGGTCATCGAGCTGAGTGGCGCAAATCTCAAATAGGGGGAACTGGTCAATCGGTAGAACTTGGTGAGATAAGCGATCGCGAATCGCTGACAATTTAGAGGCAATAGTATCCGAGTCTTGTCCCCGCAGATCTAACAGTTCAATGTGATAGGGCGGAACTTGTTCTAAAATCTGTTGCTGTCCATCCGAATGCACAACCGCTCGTAGCATGTCGTGACGTTCGACCAACTTCTGCCATGCCAGATTAAACCGCTCTAGGTCTAAATCGGTGCTTTCAATCTCGGTATAGACATGGATGGCAACATTCCCTCCCTCGAAGAAGCTATTTCTGCCAATCCAGTAGGCTTGCTGCATTTCATTCAGGGGAAATGGCTGATGTCGCTCCGCTAAATTGGGCGTTAGAGTCGGCAGAGGTTGGTAACGAGCGCTTAGGCGGTCAAAATTATATTGATTGAGAAACGTGAGGATTTCCGGTTTCCGCTCAGCCAGTTGAGCCTGCAACGTTGATGTCAACACACCCTTAGGAGCGCTACAGTGCAAGCGGTCGCCATCCACCCATAACTTGACATCTAAGCTACTGAGATCGGAGAGAAACTCTTCTATTGTTGGTTTCATAATGTTATTTCCTCACGTTCGGCTTCCGTATTAGCGATCGCGCCATCCGTACTGATAGAAGACTGAAGTTTTTGAATCCCGCGCATTTTAAGAGACTCCGCCATACCCGCCACATTAGGTTTTTCAAACAAGTTTGATAGGGACAGTTCGATCTCAAAGGCTTGGCGAACTTGAGCAATAACTCGCACAGCCATTAGGGAATCGCCCCCCAGCTCAAAGAAGTTGTCGTAAATCCCTACTTTTTCGATTCCCAGCAATCCTTGCCAGATATTGACCAGGGTTTGCTCAAGTTCATTTCTGGGAGCAATGTAAGCATTATTTAACTCAGGTCGTGAGTGCGTCGGTTCCGGTAGGTTCGCCGTTTCTAAGATTTCCGAGGACAGTAATGCGCCTAAATCTTTCTCTTGCTCAACCCGCATCTGAAAATTACGAGTTGATACCAGAATCTGAGGGAGATTAACCCCCAAAATACGACTCAATGCCTCTGCACCTTCTTTTGGTAAAATTCCTTGTTTAAGATTTTCTGCCTGCAAGGATTGAAGTTTGAGTGGTACGGGTGTATTAACCGCCATCCCGACTTCTTGCCAGGTATCCCAGTTGATACATGCAGTGAACGTGCCTTGTTGGGAGTAATTCCAGTGAGCAAAGGCATCAAGAAAGGCATTAGCTCCGGCGTAGTCTACCTGTCCGAATCCCCCCAAAATTGAACTCAGTGATGAGCAGATCGCTAAGAAATCCAAGGGGACATTTTTAAGTAACTCATGAAGAACCAGCGTTCCTTTGACTTTGGGAGCGAAAATCTTGGCGGTTTCTTCCAGCGTTTGGCGCTGAATCATGCCGCCTCCAGGTACTCCGGCGGCGTGGATTGCTCCATCAATTCGACCGAATTGCTTCTGTGCAGTTGCGATCGCTTTTCGCATCGGTTCGAGTTCACTGACATCAGCACTGACGACCAAAACCTCAGCGCCTAGTTTTTCCAGTTGCTGCACTTTGCGAATCTTGCGGCTGACGCTATCTTGCTCAGTGTGAGTCACCAGCCAGTTTTCCCATTCATCTCGATTGGGCAATGCTGAACGACTCACGAGGAGGAGTTTCGCCCGTACCGTCTGCGCCAGATATTCCGCCAGAGCCAGCCCAATACCTCCAAGTCCACCTGTAATTAGATAAACTCCCCCTTCCTTTAACCGTTTTGGTGTCCTTTTAGGAGTTCCATGCAATCGGACGGGTTCAAAGGTTTGTACCCAGCGATGCAAACCCCGGTAGCTAATAAGTAAGTTGGGGGACTGGGCTGTCAGTTCTGCTAGCAGCCAGTTTGTGAGATTTTGCTGTTCCCAAGTTCCTCTCGGATCGGGCGAACCTAACCCCCCCAGCCCCCCTTCCCTGCAAGGGAAGGGGGGAGCAGGAGCAATACTCCCCTCTCCTCGTAGGAGAGGGGTTGGGGGAGAGGTTAACTCAACATCAATGCTGCGACAGCTAATATTTGGATATTCTTGCGGAATGACTTTAACGGCTCCAAGTACAGTCGCTTTCTCTGGAGATAAACGTTCAAACCCTGTTACGGGCTGCAAGTTATTGGAGATGACCGTAATTTGAAACTGATCAGTGGTGTTGTGTTTCCCAAGGGCTTGGGCTAGAAACAGCAAACTGTAAAATCCTTTGGCTTGGCTTTCTTCAAGGGATTCAAGTTCTAATGTTGTGGTGTCAGGCGTGACACTCCATAAATGAACAATGGTTTTGGGCAGCTTGTTTTGTGCTAAAAGTTCATAGAGTAAAGCCTCATAGTCATCGCGTCGTTGGGGATTAAGGGTATATTCGCGTTTATTGAGTTTTTTCAACCCTGACCCAGCCCTGACAGTAATTACATCCCGCCCCTCAATTTCGAGCTGTTTTACCAGCGATTCACCCAAGCCGCACTGATCGACAAACACGAGTGTGCATGGTGCTACTAATCTCTGTTCGAGCAGGGTAGGAGGTACAGATTGCTTCCAAACAGGAAGGTAGAACCAGTCAGCAATATCCGGTTTTTTGCTCAAGGACTCTGGAGTTAAAGCGATCGCCTCCGTCCGTTTTTGAGGTTCAATCCAGTAACGCTGACGCTCAAAGGGATAGGTCGGTAAGGGAAGGCGATGGCGGCGCTCATCGGTATAAAATCTTGACCAATCCACCTCTACTCCAGACAGCCATAACTTGCCCAAGCTATTTAGCAAGAATGCAACATCAGACTGTTTATGCTTGGGATGGCGTAAGGAGGCGATCGCCACTTGCTCATCTTCCCGATTTAAATGCTTTTTGGCGAAGGTACACAAGCTACATCCAGCACCCACTTCCAACAAGATACGATTCGGTTCTTGCAACAACTGGGCAATACCCGCTGAAAAGCGAACCGTTTGGCGTAGATGCTGCGCCCAATAACTCGGTTCTGTGGCTTGGGCCGTTGTAATCCAAGTTCCCGTAACGTTGGAGACAAAGGGAAGTTTAGGAGGATGCAGTTTGACTTTTTTAACTTCCTCGATAAAAGGTTCTAAGATGGCATCCATCATCGGGGAATGAAAAGCATGGGAGGTATGCAGGCGGCGACAGTCTATCCCTTGAGCTACTAACTTGTTTTGAAAAGCATCTATAGCTTCTTGGGTTCCCGACACTACGCAGGAGGCTGGGCTATTACTAACAGCGAGGGATAATTGGCGATCGAGTCGGGCTTCCACCTCACTTGCAGGTAGTGAAACAGCCAGCATTGTTCCTGTTGGAAGTTGCTGCATCAGTCGTCCGCGAACCGCAACCAGAGCTAAAGCATCTTTAAGAGACATGACTTCAGCCAAACAAGCGGCGACGTATTCCCCAATGCTGTGACCAATCATCGCCTGGGGAGAAATCCCCCAGGACATCCATAACTGAGCTAGAGCGTACTCAATGACGAATAAAGCGGGTTGAGCGATCGCCGTTTGTTTGATCTCGGCTGCGGCTTCAGTATCAGATTCACTAGGGTAGATTAGCGGTCGCAAATCCAGCCCTAAATAAGGTTTGAGCAACTCACAACAGCGATCGACTTGCTCTTTAAACGTCGCCTCAGTCTGGTACAATTCTTTGCCCATATCCACATACTGAGTCCCCTGTCCGGGAAACATGAAGGCGATAGGGCGATCGCACGGTTCTTGAACGTGGGTAAAAACTCGTTGAGCATCTCGCGTCTCTAAGGCATTAACGGCATCCTCAATATCTCGGCATACCAACACTCGACGATAATTAAACTCTCTACGCCCCACTTGCAGAGTATGAGCAACATCCGCCAAGTTCAGTTCGGGATGCTGCGTGAGGTGTTGTAAAAGATTCGTTGTCGCCGTTTCCAACGCTGACTCAGTTTTGGCAGAAAGTACCAACAACTGCCAAGGACGAGAAGGTGTCGAAGCGGGTAACGCTGGGGCTTCTTCAAGAATTACATGAGCATTAGTTCCACCCATCCCCAAGGAACTCACACCCGCGCGGCGAGGAGTCAGCCCCGCTTTCCAGGGGGAAAGTTTTGTATTGACATAAAAAGGACTGTTGGCAAAATCAATCTGGGGGTTGGGTTGCTCGAAATTCAGCGTCGGCGGTAGGGATTGGTGTTTGAGGGCGAGAACCGTTTTAATCAGTCCCGCGATACCTGCGGCTGCATCTAAATGACCGATATTGGTTTTAACCGAACCGATTGCACAGCCAGCCTTTTTTTCAGTATTGGCGCGAAAAACCTGGGAGAGTGCTGCAATTTCAATCGGATCGCCTAAGGCGGTTCCAGTACCGTGCGCCTCGATATAGTTGATTGTTTCCGGTTCAACCTCCGCAAACATGATCGCTTCGGCGATCGCTTCGGCTTGAGCATCCACACTCGGCGCTGTATACCCAACTTTCCGAGAACCATCATTGTTGATGGCTGAACCTTTAATCACAGCCTGAATGCAATCACCATCGGCGATCGCCTCCGATAACCGCTTTAAAACCACAACCCCCAAACCATTGCCAATCGTTGTTCCCTGAGCCTGGGAATCAAAGGCGCGACAATGACCATCAGGCGATAACGCTCCCCCTTCCTGGTACAAATAGCCCGTCTTGTGCGGGACTCGAATTGAAACCCCACCCGCCAACGCCATATCACACTGATAATTCAGCAAACTTTGGCAGGCGATCGCCGTCGCCACCAATGACGTAGAGCAAGCGCTCTGAACTGTAAAACTCGCTCCCTTGAGATTTAATTTGTAAGCAACGCGGGTTGTGAGGAAATCTTTATCATTACCAATGAGCGTTTGGTAGCATTGCGCCGAACCCAGGCGATCGCGGTTTAAATCAAAGGAATAATAGTTACTCAGGCTTGCCCCAGCGTAAACTCCAATCCGACTTTCACATCGTTGGGAATCATAACCAGCACTTTCCAGGGCTTCCCAAGCACACTCTAAAAATAGGCGGTGTTGCGGGTCGGTTACTTCAGCTTCTCTAGGATTAATGTCAAAGAATGAAGCATCAAATAACTCAATGTCTTCTAATACTGCACCTGCTTTTACATAATTAGATTCTCTTAACACCGCTGAATCTATTCCCGCAGCCATTAACTCTTCATCCGTGAAGCAGGAAATGGACTCCACTCCATCGCGCAAATTCTGCCAAAATTCCTCAAGATTTTTGGCTCCAGGGAAACGTCCTGCCATGCCAATGATGGCTATTCCTTCTGTTGAATCGTATGCTTCTGCACTATCCATTAGCTTTTCCCTTCTCACTACACTCAATCTTTAGTGAGTGTTTTTTTGCTTGGTTAATAATTTCTTGCGTTTGTTGATCGCTTCTAATTGTTTTTGAACCCGGTCTTGTACAGGATCAAAAGCAGAACTTTCCTCTGATTTTTTACTTAAAGACTGTGCTAAAGAGCTGATAGTTGGGTTTTGAAACAGTTCTACGATGGATAAATCCCGGTTAAAAACATCTTGCAGTTTGTTATTAACCTGAATCATTAATAATGAATGACCACCGAGGTCAAAGAAATTATCGTGGATGCCTACTTTTTCTAAATGCAGCACCGATTGCCAAACCGTGGCGATCGCTCGTTCTACCTCAGAACGAGGAGCCTGATAAACCTCTTGCAAATCCGGACGATGACTCTCTGGTGCAGGTAGCCCCCGACGGTCTACCTTCCCGTTTGATGTCAGCGGTAGTGCCTCTAGCAGCACAAAGCTGGCGGGTATCATATAGTCAGGCAACCTTGCTTGGAGAAACTGGCGCAACTCGCTAATATTGGGCATTTGTTTGGGGTTGGGGACAACATAAGCCACCAAATGCAAAACACCAGGGATATCCTCCCGTGCCATCACCACAACGTCTTGCACTGCGGGATGCTGTCCCAACACCGCCTCAATCTCTCCCAACTCGATACGGAAGCCCCGAATCTTAACTTGCTGGTCGATTCGCCCTAAGTACTCTAAATCACCATTGGGCAGATAGCGTACCAAATCACCGGACTTATACAATCGCGCATCCACCTTGTCATCAAAGGGATTGCGAATAAACCGTTCGGTCGTTAATTCTGGGCGATTGAGATAGCCACAAGCCAAACCAGCGCCACCAATGTACAGTTCACCGGGAACCCCAATCGGCACAGGTTGATGATGCCGATCCAGCACATATACCTGTAAATCTGGAATGGGGCGACCGATAACACTGCTCATCCCGCTCAGATCGCTCATTGTTAGTGGGCGATAGGTTACATGCACGGTTGTTTCTGTAATGCCGTACATATTGACTAACTGAGGAACCTGGTCACCATGTCGCTCAAACCAAGGTTTTAAGCTTTGCACCTCCAATGCTTCTCCACCAAAAATGACTAGGCGAAGGCTCAGATCTGAGTTAACTCCTATCTCTTCAGCCCGAATCAGTTGGCGGAAAGCTGAAGGAGTTTGGTTAAGAACCGTTACCTGTTCTTTGCACAACAACTCGTAGAACGACTCAGGGGATCGACTAATCCAGTAAGGCACCACCACCAGTCGCCCACCATAGAGAAGAGCACCCCAGATTTCCCAAACGGAGAAGTCAAAGGCATAGGAATGGAAGAGTGTCCAAACATCCTGCTCGTTAAAGTGATACCAGGGCTGAGTAGCGGCAAACAGACGGACAACATTGGCATGGCTTACTAAAACGCCTTTTGGTTGACCCGTGGAGCCAGAGGTATAAATGACGTAGGCTAGGCTGGAAGGATTTTGGCTTTCGACTCCCTCCTGTGATTCCCCTTCCTCATACTCCCCCCTATCCCCCAAGGAGAAACGCTTTTCCTCATACTCCCCCCTTGCCAAGGGGGGTTGGGGGGGTGAATTTGAGCTATCACTATGAACTCGTATCGATTCCCAATCTGTATCTAAACAAACGACCTTAGCTGCGTGTTCGGGAAGTGTTTCTAAAAGCCGTTTTTGAGTCAACAGCACTGGTACTTGCCTATCTGACAACATGAAAGCCAGCCGATCTTTCGGATAGGCGGGGTCTAACGGCACATAAGCGCCTCCAGCTTTGAGAATGCCGAGTATCCCAACGACCATCTCCAAGGAGCGCTCTAAACACAAACCTACTAATACGTCTGGTTTCACGCCTAACTGTTTCAGGTAGTGTGCTAGCTGATTTGCTCGGTTGTTTAACTCTCGGTAAGTGAGTTGCTGGTTCTCAAAAACGAGAGCGATCGCATCTGGTGTCCGTTCTACCTGTGCCTCAAAGAGCTGATGAATGCACAAATCTGCCGGATACTCCGCCTCTGTATCATTCCAAGCAACCAGCAGTTGATGTCGCTCCGATGCCGTCAACAGTGGCAAGTCCGAGAGGCGTTGGTTGGGATTAGAGACAATGCCTAAGAGCAAGTTCTGAAAATGCCCCAACATTCGCGCGATCGTTGCCGCCTCAAACAAGTCGGTATTGTACTCAAATGAGGCAATTAATCCTTGCTCTGTAATGTCAACAAACAGGCTTAAATCAAACTGCGCCGTCAATGTTTCTACGTTTACCAGGCTCAACGCCAATCCAGGAATCTCCTCCAACTGCGGAGACTTCCGAAGCGCGAATGACACCTGAAAAAGTGGCGTATAGCTGGCATCCCTTACAGGTCGCAGTGCCTCTACCAGTTGGTCGAAGGGTAAATCCTGATGGGTATAGGCTCCTAAAGCCACCTGACGCACTCGACTGAGGAGTTCTCGAAAACTGGGATTGTCTCCTAAGTCGGTTCGCAGCACTAGGGTATTGACAAAAAAGCCAATTAGTGAGTTGAGTTCGCTACGGTTGCGGTTGGCAATGGGTGAGCCTACAGGAATATCGTCTTGTCCTGTATAGCGGTAGAGGAACGTCTGAAATGCTGCCAGGAGTACCATGAATGGCGTGACACCCTCTTGACGTGAGAGTGTGGCGATCGCATCCGTTAGAGATTTGGGTAATTCCAGCGATTGACGCGCCCCCCGATAGGTCTGAACGGCAGGTCTTGGGCGGTCAGTAGGCAGTTGTAATGAAGGAACACCGTTGAGTTGTTGTTTCCAGTAGGAAAGCTGAGTTTCCAGCAACTCTCCCTGAAGCCATTGCCGCTGCCAATAGGCAAAGTCAGTATACTGAACAGGCAGATCCGGTAGAGGTAAGGGACTGCTAGCTAAGAATGCCTTGTACAGGATTGCCATCTCACGGATGAACACCTCAACCGACCATTCATCACCGATAATGTGGTGCAAGGTCAGTAGCAGGACGTGTTCCTGTTCACCCAAGCGCAGCAGTTTGACACGCCATAACGGTTCCCTCGTCAGGTCGAAAGGCTGTTGGGCTTCCTCCGTTGCAAGGCGCTGTACTTCGGACTTGTGCCAATATTGTTCGCTTAACCTCTCCCCCAACCCCTCTCCTGCAAGGAGAGGGGAGAAATGCTCCCCACAGTATCGGGACTCACGCTCCAATTCCAGAAGTTGCTGACAATCCACTACCTGTAAAGCCAGCGTCACACAAGGAGCGATCGCCTGAACGGGTTGACCTTCTGCAATGCTGAAGCTAGTCCGCAATGCTTCGTGTCGCCGCACAATTTCGTTAAGGCTGCGCTCCAGCACCGTCACATCCAGCGAACCCTTGAGGTGAATTCCCACGGAAATGTTATAGGCGGGGTTGCCTTTCTCCAACTGGTCGATGAACCACAATCGTTGCTGGGCGAAAGAAAGGGGATGAACGTCAGAGGTGTTCTGAACTCGGTCGATGGATACTGATACAGGCTTCCAATCCGCCGATGTTACTTGGTTGAGTACTTGTGTTGTCAGTTGAGCAATGCTAATACCTTCAAAGAAATCAGCGATCGCTACCTCAACCCCAAAGTCAGCCTCAATGCGATTTTTTAGCTCGAAGACCATTAAGGAATCAAGACCAAAGCGGCTTAAAGGTGACTTGCCATCTATTGCGGACGGCGTTGCTCTCAGTACCTGCGCTACTTGCTCTTGAAGATAAGACTCTAAAAGCTGTTGGCGTTCTTCTGGTTCTACTACCAGTAAGGTTTCGCGGGTGAGGTTCCTCTCGTTGTTTACAACAATAGAGGTATCTAGAATACTGCTACCAATTACATCCAGTTCGCCTGCTAAAAACTTAGCTCGACAAGCACGACGTTGAATCTTACCACTAGAGGTTTTGGGAATACTCCCAGGCTTAATTAAAACCACCCCATAAACTTGCACCTCATGTTCTTCAGACACTGTCTGACGAATGGCGGCGATGACTTCCTCAACATCCGGTTTGGCGCGAAACTCCAACTCTTGCACCACCACCAGCCGTTCTTCACCCTCAACCTCTACGGAAAAGGCGGCGCTACTGCCCAATCGCAATGCTGAATGGCTACGTTCTGAGGTCAGTTCAATATCCTGCGGGTAAAGGTTACGACCACGAATAATAATTAAATCCTTAACTCGACCCGTGACGAACAGTTCCCCATCCTGCAAAAAGCCTAAGTCTCCAGTTCGCAAAAAAGGCTTTTTCTCCGCAGTTGTATCCGTATCTAATGGGTAAGCTTGAAACGTCTGCTCTGTCTCTTCAGGACGATGCCAATATCCTTGCCCCACACTCGAACCGGATACCCAGATTTCACCCACCTCATCAGGTTGGCAACGGGTTAATGTTTCGGGATCAGCAATAACAATTTGCTGCTCTGGTATGCTTTTGCCACAGCTAACAAAGGTGCAAACATCTTCGTTATCAGCATCAGCCGCAATAATCTGATGGCGTTCTAGAGCATCTACTCGGACAGTTTTGATAGTCGGCGGAGCGCTTTTGAGACTGCCGGAAACCATCAAGGTTGCCTCTGCCATCCCGTAACAAGGGTAGAAGGCTGACGGACGGAAACCGCAATCTGCAAATTTTGCCCAAAATCGCTCCAGAGTATCCTGCCGAATCGGTTCCGCACCGTTAAAAGCGACGTCCCAACTGCTTAAGTCCAGCGTCTGGAGTTGCTCTGGTGTAATTTTATGAATGCACAGTTCATAAGCAAAATTGGGAGCGCCGCTTGTCGTGCCTTTGTACTGGGAAATCGCCTGCAACCAGCGGTAAGGACGCTGGAGAAATGCGGCTGGAGGCATGAAGATGCAAGGGAAACCCCCATACAGCGGTTGCAGTATGCCGCCGATGAGTCCCATGTCATGGTACGCGGGCAGCCACGAAATAAATTTACTGCTGGGTGAATGTTCCATGATGCAGTAAGTCATGGCGGCGTTGTGGAGCAAATTGCCGTGACTCAGCATTACCCCTTTGGGCGTTCCTGTAGATCCGGAAGTGTATTGCAGAAACGCTAATGTATCTTTTTTTATAAAGGGCTGTTGCCAGTTCTCTTCTATCCCACTCGCTAGGTTATCGGTAGTCAGCCACTGCAAATTCCCCAAGTCAGCTTTTTCAGTCAGGAGGGATTGCACCTTGGAGTGAACTGCTGTTGTTGTGAGGGCGATCGCTGCCTGTGCATCTTTGGCGATCGCTTGGATTCTGGGCGTGTTGCGTTGGTTGCGCGGTGGATAAGCTGGAACCGCGACGACTCCAGCATACAAACACCCGAAAAACGCCGCCAGATAATCCAGTCCTGGGGGATAAAGCAACAATGCACGTTCGCCACTTAAACCTAAAGCCTGAAGTTGAGAGGCGATCGCGCGACTGCGCCGATCCAATTCTCGATAGGTGAGTTGTTCGCCTTCTATTTCTCCATCCGGCAAAAAGGTAAAAGCCAGTTGTTCGGGCTGCTGTAAAGTCCTTTGGCGTAAAAGATCCACCCAAGTCGAATAGAGGAGGCTTTCTGGAAACGCATTAAAAGATTGAGGCATATTATTCGGACTCGATTCGATGCGAACCTGACGTTTTGAATCTGGCGAGTTTAGTTAAACCCAATTCCGTCAAAGCGTTTGCTGTTTTTTACAGCCTTATTGATATCTATTTTCGATTAGACTTCGCTAACATATAGCAAATCCTTGAATTTCGTCAAGGATTTATCCAAAGTTTTATTGGCTATACTTTCAATTACGATCGAGTCGTTGCCGCTAAAAGCTAGCATTGGCAAAGCCTTTGCCCTCTAAAAACTTGCTCCACAGATGAGAGTTCTCAACAACGAGGGAATTTACTCTAAAATTTTTTAGCTTTCTCTCTTGACCTTAGTGATACTGACGTTTTATTCTTAGCGGGTGCTATTGAGAATAATTACTAAATTTCGTGGAGCGCAATCGATAGCCTGATTGCCTCTACTGTGGGTGAGGAAAAAAGATGGAACGAAAGCAACTACTCTTGCGCCTGTTACTTGCAGGTTCAGGGGGTGTTTTGGCAGGGCTGCTCATTTTGACTGAGGTTGTACAAGCGCTGGGTGTGCAGCGTCATGACTTCAGCACAAACCTTGAGATGACTTTAGAAAGAGATGATGCCGCATCTGAAGGGTTGGCGGTGAGTGAGGTGAAGAAATGAAACTGCATCTACCATTTTTAATTGTTGCCCTGCTCAGTATTGGCATACCGCCAGCAGTAGCAACGCCTAGGAGCGTTTCCGTCAACCCAGTCTCAGCGACAGCATTACCAGATGGGGAGATGGGAAGAGGGGGAAATGAACCTGTGAAGAGAAGTTCTCCTCAGGCTTCCAGTTCGCAATCCCCCATTACGGCAATTCCTCATCTTAGTGAGATAGAATTTCCCCTTACCCGTGCTGAGGGGCTATGGCAGTCACAATCAGCCAATTCATTACAAGTTGCTCAGAGCGAGTCCGGTGTTCTACAAGTAACGGGTGTACAGGTTAACCCCACAGACATCGGCTTTGAAGTCATTTTAGAAACCCCAGATGGAGAACTTCTGGACGCCGAAACTCGGAGTGAGGGCAATACCTTAATCGTTGATATCCCCAATGCGGCGCTAGTGCTTGTAGAGGGTGACGAGTTTCGTGAAGACAACCCAGCAGAAGGAATTAGTTCCGTTGTTGTGACTCAGCTCGATGGGAATAATATCCAAGTCGCTGTGACTGGAGAAACGGGAACGCCGACGGTGGAGGTGGTTCCGAGTCAGAGCGGTTTAGCTCTAAGTTTGGCTCCAGCGCTCTTAGATGGGGAAGAGGTTATCGAGGAAGAGGTTATCGGGGAAGACACAGAAGAAATTGAAGAAGTTGAACTTGTGGTAACGGCTACGCGCACAGCACAAGAGCTACCTGAGGTGCCGCGCTCGGTGACGGTGATTACCCGCGAGGACATCGAGGGACAAAGTAGCGTCACCAGGGACGTACAAGACATTCTGGCTCAAACGGTTCCTGGCTATGGCCCCCCCACTCAGAGGGCTTTCGGCGATACGACGGCTTCTTTGCGGGGTCGTGCTCCCCTGGTTTTGATTGACGGCGTCCCTCAGAACACGAATTCTGGTAATGCGGGGAGACAGCTAAGAACCATTGACCCCGCTTCTATTGAGCGGATTGAGGTGGTGCGTGGCCCCTCCGCTCTCTACGGTCAAGGAGCAACTGGCGGTGTGATCAACATCATTACACGCCGACCTGATGAGCAAAGGCTGACGACTACGGCAGAAGTCGGTGTAACGGCTGCATTAGGAAAGTTGCAAGGTGAAAGTTTTGGTAACTACCAAGAGTATGGACTTTCGCTCAATGAAGGCGATGTTGACTTGGTTTTTAATTTATCGCGGGAGGATACGGGAGCAACGTTTGATGCTGAAGGCGATCGCCTTGCCATCGTTCAGGGAATAGATGAAAGTGAAACCTTTAATATCCTGGGCAAACTGGGGTGGGACATTAGCGAGCAACAACGCCTGCAACTAAGTGCCAATTTCTACCGTAGCGAACGCAACACCAATGCGATCTCAGATCCGATCGTTGACGACATTCCTGGCATCCAAAAACCCCGCGCCATCGTCTTTGAAGAGGGGATCGACTTTATTGGTGTCTCCCCGCAAAGCGATCGCAATACTGTCCTCAATCTCGATTACACCAACGAGAATGTCTTCGGCAGTCAGCTTGGCTTGCAAACCTACTACCGAGATAACGTAGTTCGGACTGACGTCCGCGATCGACGAAACCGCGATCAGGAGATTACTCAAGGGATTGATGAAGCGGAAAATTGGGGAGCCAGGTTGCAAATTGAGACCCCCTTTAACTCAGAGGAAACAATCAGTCTGCTTTGGGGAGTTGACTACGCCAACGAGAATAACTCTTTGCTCCGAAATCTTTTCGATCCTGAATCCTTCGATGCCAGTGGGGGGCGAGTATACCGCAAAATCGGAGAGGTGACAGTTGTTCCTCCCTATGACGTTAAAAACCTAGGTTTGTTTGCCCAACTGCAATGGGAGGTGAGCGATCGCTTGTCTCTCAGTAGCGGAACTCGTTACGACCGCTTTGATATTACCGTTCCTAGCTACACCACTCTTTTTGGTGACCAAGCTGAAGGCGGTAAACGCAACTTTGATGATATTGTCTTCAATCTCGGTGCTGTCTATGAAGTCACTGATGAAGTGAGCTTGTATACCAACTATGCTCAGGGCTTTTCAGTGCCTAATCTGGTCGATGTTCTGTTTGCTCCATCTGCCGGATTCAACTTTGAAACCAGTGTGGGAGATCTGCAACCGCAACAGGTTAACAGTTACGAAATCGGGGTACGCGGCAACTGGTCTCAGGTGCAGGTGTCTTTAGCTGGTTTCTACAACCAATCTGATTTGGGTTCAGCCATCGTCCCCACCGATGATTTCTTTGACTTCGTCCGCGCTCCAGAGCGAATTTACGGCATAGAAACAACCCTTGATTGGCAAGCAGGTGGGGGCTTTTCCCTCGGTGGTACCTTGGGTTGGTCATCAGGGAAAGTCGATCTTCCGGATGATGATCAAGGGTTCTTAGCGTTGGGAAGCGATCGCATCCAACCCTTGAAGCTGACGGCTTATGTGGAGCATCAAACGACTCCAGGTTGGCGAAATCGCATCCAGGCTTTGTTAGTGGGTAGTCGCGATCGCGGTTTTGAGGACGGACTCGATCTTGCCCCCATCGAAAGCTACCTAGTTGTAGACTACATCGGCAGCATTCAGCTTGGCCCTGGGGCGCTGCAAATCGGCATCCGGAATCTGCTCAACAACCAGTATTTCCAAGCCTACGACCAATCACTACGGAGTGACGGCTTGGAGAGTTTTGTCAGTCCAGCCAGTGGCAGAACCATCAGTGTCGGCTACCGTGTGAGTTGGTGATTCAATGATCAAGATGGTTTACCGAAAGTCTTTAATCCGTCACAGGAAGAAGTGGAGCCACGCTATCCAAATTTGTCTACTGGCGCTGTTGAGCTTTGGACTAGTTTGTGCTTGCAGTGGTAGTTTACCTCAAGATTCTGCTGCTCCTGGCTCACCGTTATCTGAGTCGGTGCAGGTTGTATCTCCTGCAAAGACAGCAAGTGAACCAGACTCCCCCTGCCGAATGGTCAAGCACGCTCTGGGTGAAACCTGCGTTCCCGCTCACCCCCAGCGAGTTGTGGCGCTAGTTAGCAGTGCAGTCGTCGATCTTTTATCTTTGGGTGTTCAGCCTGTTGGTGCCGTATCAAATGTGCCCTCATTCGTACTCGACCAACTTAAGGATGTGGAAATTCTCGGCTACAGCGAACAAGTAAACCTTGAGACGATTCTGCTTTTGAAACCTGACCTAATTCTGGCTCAAAAATGGAACGCCCAGCCAGTTTACGACAAGCTCTCGAAAATTGCGCCTACGGTTGTTAGCGATTACCGCATTGGTGAATGGAAACAATCGTTTGCGCTACATGCCGAGGCGCTAGGGATGACTGATAAAGCAAATCAATTGATGGCTGAATATGACCAGCGTATAGAACGCTTCCAAGCTCAGATGGGAGATCAACTGAAGCAAACCGACGTTTCACTGATCGGTGTTTATCCGGAGGGCATTTTTATCTACTTCCAGAATTCCTTTGGCGGCACAATTTTGCAAGACATCGGTTTACCTCGCCCACCTGTTCAAATTCGGGAAAAGAGCAGACGGATTGGGGAGCGTATTAGCAAGGAACTGATGCCCTATGCCGATGGGGATGTCATATTCGCGTGGAGTTACAGTGATACTCTAAAAACCCTGGGAGCAGCACAAGAGAAGCTAGATCGGCTCAAGTCTGATCCCCTGTGGTTGAAGTTGAACGCCGTTGAGCAAGACAGGGTTTATCAGGTGGGAGACCATTGGACTATTGGTAGCCCCCTGACAGCTAACCTCGTCCTCGACGATCTGTTTAAGTACCTGATCGAGGAACGGAAATTGTCGAGCCAGACGCAATGAGGATAGTAAAGCAGCTTGCTAGTATGCGTACCTTTTTGATCATCTGGAGTGGTCAGACTGCCTCCCTCGTCGGCAGCTATATGACTACCTTTGCCCTGACCCTCTGGGCTTGGGAACTCACAGGACAAGCCACCGCCTTAGCCTTGGTTTATTTCTTCAACCGTCTATCAAGCGTTTTGATTTCCCCCGTGGCTGGGATCATTGTCGATCGCTGGAACCGTAAATTACTGCTGGTCGCCAGTGATGCGGTAGCGGGTCTTTCTACACTGATCATCCTTTTGCTCTATCTGACTAACAACCTGCAAATTTGGCATATCTATATCACTAGCACCCTCAACGGTGCGTTTGGTTGCTTGCAGTTGCTCACCTACTCTGCCTCAGTCTCGCTGCTAGTTCCCAAGGAGCAATATGGGCGCGTCAGTAGCTTAGATTTTCTATCAAGTTACGGTGCTGATATTATTGCCCCGGCTTTGGCAGCGTCGTTCTACTATGTCATTGGTCTGAGGGGAATTCTGTGCATTGACTTGATGACGTTTGCGATCGCTGTTACCACACTACTCCTCGTACCCATTCCCCAACCTCCCCTCACGGCGACAGAACTGCAACCCCAAAAGAATATTTGGCAAGAACTATTCTTCGGCTTCCGCTACATCTTGGGGCGTCCTAGCCTGATGGCACTGGTTGTAGTGATGTCGTTGTTCCAGCTAGCTCATGACTTTGGCGCGGCTGTCTATTCACCACTAGTTCTTGTCCGCTCCGATAACAATGCCAGCGCTTTAGCAAGCGTGTCGATGGCAGCAGGCGTCGGGGGTGTGTTCGGAGCATCGCTCATGAGTACCTGGGGTGGGCCCAAGCGCCGCATGGACGGTGTGCTCATGAGCATGGTGGGGGCGGGTTTGAGCAAAACCGTATTTGGACTGGGTCAGAACCTGTCGGTTTGGGTTCCCGCTCAATTCTGTTCATCGTTTAATTTCCCCTTTCTCGGCAGTTGCTCTCAAGCTATTTTGATGAGCAAGGTAAAACCTGACTTGCAGGGGCGAGTGTTTGCTGCCAATTCCATGAGCGTGATGGTGACTTCACCCATCGGCTACTTGCTCGGAGCACCTCTGGCGGATTACATCCTCGAACCCGCCATGAAACCGGGAGGCAGTCTCGCCCCTGTGTTTGGCGGGATATTCGGCACAGGGGCAGGTGCAGGGATGGCACTCCTGTATGTGTCCTGTGCTATCTGCATGTTGCTCATTGGCTTGGCAGGATATGCTTTCCCAATATTGCGTAATGTCGAGAAGGTAATGCCTGATCACGATATAGCGATTAGCTAGTACAGGCATTTTGCCTGATTAATCTCTACACGCAGGTAATACCAACTTTAATTAGTGTTGGCGACATCTTCGATCCCCCCTAGCCTCCCTTAACAAGGGTACTCAGTAGACCTCTTGCAAAAATGTACCAGACCCCTCCCCAACCCTCCCCTTAGTAAGGGGAGGGGGCAAGATTTCAAGTCTCCCCCCTTACTAAGGGGGGTCTATTCGACTTATGCAAGAGGTCTAGTATGATCAAGTCCTTTTTTGTGTCCTTTGCGGAGCAGATAGTTGAGTGGCAATGGAAAATTTCGGACAGGCAAAGTTCAAGTGGCTAAAGCGCATCTTAGAGCTTTAGTTTGATTATTATTGCAATTTAGTTACAATACGTCTTCTGGAAATGCGATCGCGGTTTCCTATGATTAGAGATAAATTGCGATCGCGATCGCCAAAAAAAAATAGGCTTTATGAAGAAACTGATCAAAGGTCTGCGCCAGTTCCAAAGCGGCTACTTCAGCACGCACCATGAGTTGTTTGAGCAACTCGCTCACGGTCAGAAACCGAGAGTGCTATTTATCACCTGCTCAGATTCGCGTATCGACCCGAATTTGATTACTCAAGCTGGTGTCGGCGAACTATTTATTATTCGCAATATTGGTAACATGATTCCGCCCTTTGGCGCAACCAATGGTGGCGAAGGCGCAGCGGTTGAATACGCCGTTCATGCTTTAGGTATCGAGCAAATTGTTGTCTGCGGTCATTCCCACTGCGGCGCAATGAAGGGACTGTTGAAATTGGACAAATTAGCTGAAGAAATGCCGCTAGTTTACGAATGGTTAAAGCACGCAGAAGCAACTCGGCGGCTGGTTAAAGATAACTACACAAGCCTCGCTGGGGAAGAACTTCTGGACGCCACCATTGCTGAGAACGTGCTAACCCAAATCGAAAATCTGCGGACTTATCCAGTAATTCGCTCCAAACTTCACCGAAAACAGCTATCTCTCCACGCCTGGGTCTATCAGATTGAATCAGGTCAGGTTTTGGAGTACGATCCTGTTCTTCACGAGTTCGCGGCACCCTACAGTGAACTTCGCTCCTATGACGATCAGCCTGTAGTATCTAACACTGAGCGAATTCCATCCATGCGGATATCTTCTGAGCAGGCAGAAAGAATTTACAGGGGTTCTACCGCGCGATGAAGGTGCGGGTTATAAACCTTTTATCTGCTGGTATCTACAATTTCAATTATTAGGAACCAGCAGCCGCCGCTCCTCTATTGCTCTAGCCATGATTTGCGATCGCGACCCTTGGTCTCATACTTAATATCTTCTTTAGCGGTATCTATCAAGCTTTCAAATACGCTAGTCATTGCCTCAGATGTAGATTGCTTGGCGTTCGTAATTACATCAGGTTTAAATGATCCATTGTTGATAAAAATGTCAGTGGCACCAGGAGGCGGAAAACTATCCAAATCTTGTACTACAGACTTTGTTAGATTTTGATGTATGTAAAAATTTATGTTTTCTGTAGTATCAAAACAAACGGGTTTTAAAACGCGACCGCTCCGGATGCTGCTGCTGTTTACTCTCGTCTTTACCTTACTGACAGGCATCCACAGCCTCGCCGCTGAGTCGAAGAAAACTGAAATTCTTTGGGATACCTATGGGGTGCCTCATATTTATAGCCAGAATGCAAAGGAGCTGTTCCACGCCTTTGGGTGGGCACAGATGCAAAGTCACGGCAACCTGATTCTGCGTCTCTACGGACAGGCTCGCGGACAAGCAGCAGAATACTGGGGCGAAGATTACTTAGAGTCAGATCAGTGGGTGCAAACCCTGGGCGTTCCCGATCGCGCTCGTCAATGGTACAAGATGCAAACCCCAACCTTTCGCCGCTACCTAGATGCCTTCGCCGACGGGATTAACGCTTATGTCAAAGAACACGGCGAGCTGATTGATGATGAAGTTGAGACTGTGCTGCCAGTGAGTGCAGTGGATGTCCTGGCTCACCTCCAGCGTGTGCTTCATTTCACCTTTGTAGTCAATCCCGATCACATAGAAGACATTAGCGAAGAGCCGGACTCTGCTAGTGCGGCGTCTGGGCAAAAAATGGGTTCTAACGGTTGGGCGATCGCCCCTTCCCGTTCTGCCAGTGGAAACGCGATGCTGTTGGCAAACCCACACCTGCTGTGGTCAGATTTATTCCTCTGGTATGAAGCTCAACTGACTGCCCCAGGTATCGATGCTTACGGAGCCTCACTTGTCGGTATCCCTGTCTTGAGTATTGCATTCAACGATTACCAAGGCTGGACTCACACGGTAAACACCCATGATGGGTGGGACGCCTATGAACTGACCCTCGCCAATGAGGGCTACCAGTTTGATGGTAAAGTTCGAGCCTTTGAGACAGAAGAACGAACCCTGAAAGTTAGGCAGGCTGACGGTACTCTGCGTCAAGAACCATTAATAGTGCGACGCTCTGTTCATGGGCCAATTGTCACCCAGAAAGACGGCAAAGCCATTGCCTTACGGGTCGTCGGACTTGACCAGCCTGGGGCATTAGAGGAATGGTGGGATATGGCGCGTGCCAAGAACCTAGGTGAGTTTGAAGCCGCTCTCAAACGCTTGCAGATTCCGATGTTCACTGTGATCTATGCAGATCGAGACGGTCACATCCTGCATCTGTTCAATGGTCAAGTACCCGTCCGAACTCAAGGCGATTTTGAATCTTGGTCGAGGATTATTCCTGGCGACACATCGGCGACGTTGTGGACAAAACTTCACCCCTACCGCGATCTACCCCGCGTACTCGATCCAGCAAGCGGCTGGCTACAAAATGCCAACGATCCACCCTGGACAACAACCTTTCCACCCGCCATCAATGCGGATAACTATCCACCCTACATGGCACCACAGGGTTTCATGTCGTTCCGGGCGCAGCGCTCTGCCCGTATGCTTGCTGAAGATGAACGCATCTCTTTTGAGGAAATGGTGGAGTACAAGCACTCGACACGCATGGAACTCGCCGATCGCTTACTCGATGATCTGATTGCGGCTGCACGACAAGAAGGGGGAGAACTGGCGCGTCGGGCGGCTGATGTCCTCAGTGATTGGGATCGTCAGGCGGATGCAGATAGCCGGGGTGCAGTCCTTTTTGCCTTCTGGGAGCAAGCGGTAGATTCCTCTACCTTGTTTGCTGTTCCCTGGAATGAGAATTCTCCCTTCTCGACACCGAATGGTCTTGCCGATCCGCCTAGTGCTGTGGCAGCCTTGGAAGCTGCTGCTACTAAGGTCGAGGCGGACTATGGAGCGCTGGATGTGCCGTGGGGGGAGGTTTTCCGGTTGCGGGTTGGCGATGCAGATTTGCCTGCCAATGGGGGTGCCGATGACCTGGGTATTTTCCGAGCGCTGTGGTTTGTGCCATCAGAAGACAAGCAGTTTGAGGCTATTGGTGGAGAGTCTTATGTTGCGGCGATTGAGTTTTCTAATCCAGTCCGGGCGATGGCGCTGACGAGTTACGGTAATGCAACTCAACCGGGAGCGCTCAATAAAGGCGAACAGTTGCAGCTATTTGCCAACAAACAGTTACGACCTGTTTGGCGATCGCGTCAGGAAATAGAAGAGAATCTGGCTGGGCGTAAGGTGTTCTGAGTTAGGCTCGTGGATCAATCAAAGTTTACATGGCAACACAAAGTTTGATTGATTCCCGTCTACTTGCTTGCACCACCACCTCTGGCATCTGGGAGTCGATTGCTATAGTTGACAAGAACTCGCCCTACACTCAACCTGCAAGCGATCGCCCCAATGACTCAGCAAGATACAGCAATAGGCTTGGGGTTACACAATGTAGCAACATAGCTGCTTACATCTCCACAGGCTTAAATACCTAAAACAAGTCTCGCCGCAAATCGGACGCCAAAATTTGCCAAACCGGAGACAAAGGAAAAAAGCCAGAGTGGTATGCTACTGACTTACGCTAAAGGTGGTGTTGCTGCCCCCTTTTATTGAGCGCTTGCTGGTCAGTATTTATGAGCGATCGCGTATTCAAACTCCTCTTGATTGACGATGACCCCATCTTCCGGCTCGGTCTGCGTACCGCTCTGGACACCTTTCCCGATTTGCAAGTTGTTGCTGAAGCGGATACGGGGACAGCCGCGTTAGAACTCCTCGGTCGTCGGAGCGCTCAAGAAGCCATAGATTTGATAGTTTTAGAGCTGAACCAAAAGCGCTATAACCCCAACGAACTTTCCGGACTGCAACTCTGCCAGCAGCTCAAGTACCGCTACCCTCGCCTCCCCATTCTCCTCCTGACTCCCCAACTCACCCAAGAGCAACGGCTCAATGCCAGAGCGGCAGGAGTGGATGGCTATTGTCCCAAAGGGACAGACATCTCCGAGCTAGTGACGGCGATGCGTCAACTCTGTGATGGACAACCCCACTGGGTAGATCTACCTATCGCCTCAGTGCCGCAAATTAGCTCAGTTCGCCCTCCCAGTTGGCACGGTAGACTTCGCCAATCGGGGTTGCAGCAGATAGAAGACGAGATCATGGGGGTAAATACCCAACTGCAAAAGCCGCAACTATCAACCTTCGATTGGCTATTTTGGAGCGGACGGCGCAGAGAACTGGTAGCCGCTCGTTGGATTGTCAATCAACTCTTACCCACCGATGTCCTTGTCGTCGAACCACCACGCGATACACCAGCGAATCGACCGCGAATTGAACCACCAAGCCGCAGAACGCGAGCCTCGCTGCAAAGCACCCCTAACGAGCAACTCCCACCCGCTGAAGCCCCTGCTATAGAGCCAGTCAGGGCCCAGTTGAGTGTCAACGCTCAGGAACTTGCCCTCTTTGATGTTGTAGCAAGCCAAACCTCCGGCGTCCGCAACCTCACAGACATTCCTTTAGAAATCGACATTCTCCAGGAAGAACGCCAGCGAGACTTGCTTTATATCGTCCTGGAAAAATTTCAGGAAATCCTTGATGACTTGCGCTTTTCCCAAATTAGCCCAGAGCAAGTCCCCTTAATGCGATCGCGTATTTTAATCGATTTGTGGCAGTCATCCCTGACCGACTTTTTTGGCAAATACTACACTTTGCCCTTAAACAGAGGCGATTTTGAAGTAGTTGATGCCTTGCTGCAAGATGCCCCAGTGATCAATGACCAGATCTTAGATAAAATTCCTTTGGTAACTGAGTTATTGTTGCATCGCTTGTTTCAGGCTTCCTTGGTGGTTGATAATGTTTCCTACAAAGCAGAAACACCAGAAGCCAAAGCACGGGCAGAAGTCCTACTCCAAAATCTAATTGTCCAAGTTGCCAATGCCGTTGTGCAGCCGCTTTTGAATAATTTGGCGGACGTAGAAACGATTAAGCAAAGCTTTTTTAATCGGCGTATGCTTTCCTCGCGGGAGATTGCCCGCTTCCGCAATGACTTGTCCTGGAAATATCGCACCGCACAATGGCTTTGGGAGCCAAAATCAATTTTTGAAAGTCGCTATTACTTATTTGTCCTCAGCAGCATCGGGATTAAACAAATCTCAATTTATGCCCCTCGCCGCCAAGAACTGCAAGAACTCCGAGGCTGGCAGCTTGCCGTCACAATAGCACTCGAAGGTAGAGATGCGATCGCTCCCCGTCTGCGAGGTACTGTGGGTTTGCTCGGCAAAGGTACCGTCTATACCCTCACACAAGTACTAGGTAGAGCAATCGGTCTCATCATTCGTGGCGTGATTCAAGGCGTCGGTAGTGCCCTGCAAGACACCCGGTTCGGTAAAAACGGCGAACGAGGCAAGTAGAAACTTGTATGCCTCTCTACCATCCACTAAAATCAGGCGATCGCTAGTAATTCAGACCTGTTGTTTGCTCCCCCTCTTTAAGAGTGACTAAGATTTCTATTCTCCCCTTTTTAAGAGTGACTAAGATTTCTATTCCCCCCTTTTTAAGGGGGGTTAGGGGGGATCTAAATGTAGCCCCTTAAAAGAAAAATAGTATAAGTCAGCACTTCAAACTCTAACTCGTGGAAGAAGTCGCTAACTTTCGTTTGTGTCAACTTGAGCGTAAAACTTACAAGTTCAAGGACAACAGACTTTATGACACTCAATCCTGAAACGCCTCAGCGTAGCAAACTGTTAATCGCCGCTGGTTTCTTGATTGGCGCGGGGATGTTGGGAGGATTTGTTGATGGCATCTTCCTGCACCAAATTTTGCAATGGCATCACATGATCACCAATGTTCAACCCGCCACGAATCTTTCTAGTTTAGAACGCAATACCCTAGATGATGGTCTTTTTAATCTCGGTTCTTGGATCGTAACTCTCACTGGTATCGCTTTGCTGTGGCGTGCGGGGGGACGTAGCCATGTAATTTGGTCGTCGAAGGTTTTTGGCGGTTCTTTACTCCTCGGTGCTGGGTTATTTGATTTAGTTGAGGGGTTGATCAACCACCAAATTTTAGGAATTCACCACGTTAAACCGGGAATAAATCAGTTAGCTTGGGATTTAGGATTTCTTGGTTTTGGGATAACTTTGATTGCAGTCGGCTTGATTATGTTGCGGTTAGGAGAAAAGGAGAGTGCTATTAAAGGGTAGGTAAGGTTAGGGAGTGCGTTTAAGGAAGTTTGGATTGAACCGCAAAGACGCATAGACGCGACAGCGGCTTGCCGAAGGCTAGAGCGCAAAGAGAGGAAATTAAGAGAGGAAGTTTTCTTGGGTTCGGGATTTTTGGTAGTGGTTTGCTAGTCAATAGACTTCTTGCAAAAAGCTCTCTCACCCTTTCCCTTAGTAAGGCTACCGTGTATACATAACTGGTTCTTTCTGATGCAAATTTCGTTCAAACCCCATAAATCCCCCTCGGAGATCCCCCTCCCGTCCCCCTTAAAAAGGGGGAAGCTAGATGTT
>NZ_JCACLG010000007.1:0-9204 GCF_059505785.1 Kastovskya adunca
TTTTGCCCTTCTCTCTTTTGTAAAAAACCTACACCTGTGAGGATCTCCGAGGGGGGATTAAAAGGGGGAATTGCAATTCATGCAAGAAATCTATTGAGCAATAACTAATGCTTGGCGATCGCTTACTGCTGTCAGAGAAGGAAGGAAGACTGTGATGTTTAAGATGCCGGATATTCTGTGGTTAAATACTAGTCCTAGTTGGCAGCACTTTGATAATCCTTTGATTCGTTACTTATCTAGGCAAAGAACGCTCAGCCATTGGGAGTATAACCAAACTCAGGATGAAGCGAGTTCAATGGCGATCGCGGTTGAACTCTTGCACGACTACTTCAAAAACCACAACCGCCCCATGCACCTCATCGGTCATAGTACAGGGGGACTTTTGGGGCTACTGTATGCACGTCAACATCCTGAGCGCGTCAAGTCTTTAACCCTACTCGCCGTAGGCGCACAGCCCGCCATTGACTGGCAAGCCCACTACTATACCCGTCGCCTACTCTTGCCGTGCAGTCGCCAGATTGTCTTGGCGCAGATGGCGCAAGAAATGTTTGGGTATCGGGATCAGAAAATGACTAAAGCCATAATCAGACTCCTAGAGCGAGACCTCGTTTCCTCCCCCTGCGAACACTCCCTGTTGCAACGGGTAAGCGTACCTGCGGGAGGAGTTGGCGTCCCCCTCATGGTCTGTGGTAGCAAAGATGACAGCATCGTTGACACTAATGCCTTGCAGGGCTGGCAAAGCTGGCTAAAAGAAAGCGATCGCCTCTGGGAATCTCCTCAAGGGCGGCATTTTTTCCACTATTTCCATCCCCAGCCAGTCAGCGAACAAATTCTACAGTTTTGGAACTCCCTCCCCCAACCAGATAGCGAGACAGCCCCGCTTTTTGCCTCTTCTTGAAGATTGACCGCTTAAATAGCCGCGCAGCGTCCTCTGCGTTCAAAACAGCCAGTCTGTGGTAGACCTCACCGATCAAAGACGGCAACAGAACTACAATTGTGATAGAGGAAGTTAAGAAATGTAAACAAGCCATGCCAAATCGCCAAGGCAGCAAAGGTAAATCGCAGATGATCATCATTGGTGCAGGGATTGGGGGATTAACCGCTGGAGCCTTACTTGCCCGTCGCGGCTATCAAGTACAAGTAATCGATCAAGCCCTTGTACCGGGAGGATGCGCCTCAACCTTCAAGCGTCGCGGCTTTACCTTTGATGTCGGAGCAACACAGGTGGCGGGATTAGAACCGGGTGGCATCCACAAGCGAATTTTCGATCAATTAGAAGTTGGCTTACCAGAGGCGACGCCTTGCGATCCGGCTTGTGCGGTTTATCTTCCTGAGGAAACAGAACCGATCAGTGTTTGGCGCGACCCCCAAAAATGGGCAGCAGAAAGACAACGGCAGTTTCCCGGTAGTGAAGCGTTTTGGCAATTATTGGCGACGTTATTTAAAGCCAGTTGGAAGTTTCAATCCCGCGACCCCGTTTTACCGCCCCGTAATTTGTGGGACTTGTGGCAGCTAGCTGCGGCGGTGCGTCCTGATACCTTGATTACCTTACCCTTTACCTTAATGACGGTGGGGGATGCCTTGCGGGGATATGGGTTAGAAAATGACCTGCGGCTAAAAACCTTCCTCGACTTGCAACTAAAGCTTTACTCCCAAGTCGATACCGAGGAAACAGCCCTGCTGTATGCGGCAACAGCCTTGGGGGTTTCCCAATCACCCCAGGGTTTGTATCACCTCCAGGGTAGTATGCAGATTTTAAGCGATCGCCTCGTCGAAGCCTTGGAAAAATACGGCGGTAAACTGCTGATGCGCCACACCGTTGAGCAGATTCATACAGAATTGGGGCGCGTTACAGGAGTCACTACTCGCAACCAAAAAACAGGCGAAACCTGGAGAGAACCCGCCGACAACGTCGTTGCCAATGTCACGGTGCAAAACCTCATGCAACTTTTGGGCGAAGCCGCCCCACAGGGCTACAAGCACCGGGTGGACAAACTTCCTCCGGCTTCCGGTGCCTTTGTGATTTACCTCGGCGTTGACGAAAGCGCGATTCCTCCCGGATGTCCTCCCCACCTGCAATTTCTCTACGACTACGACAGACCAATTGGGGAAAATAACTCTCTGTTTGTCTCCGTCAGCAAACCCGGTGATGGACGCGCCCCGGTAGGGAAAGCCACCCTGATTGCCTCATCCTTTACCGATACCCGGATGTGGTGGCGCGGTTCTCAGGAAGATTATGAAGCGCTGAAGCAGAAGTATACCGCAGAGGCGATCGCTCGTTTGGGTCAATACTTCCACCTCACCCCAGAAACGATCATTCACCAAGAAGCCGCCACCCCCCGCACCTTCGCCCGCTTTACCGCCCGTGACCAAGGTGTTGTCGGCGGAATTGGGCAACGGATTCCCACCTTTGGCCCCTTTGGCTTCGCCAACCGTACTCCTATCAAGAATCTTTGGCTCGTGGGTGACTCCACCCATCCCGGCGAAGGTACAGCAGGAGTCAGCTATTCAGCCTTAACAGCAGTACGGCAAATTGAGGTATCTGAGGCGTAGAAGCATTACCCCGCCGCCGATGCAGCATCAGTTTAGATCAGACCTCTTGCAAAAATGTACCAGACCCCTCCCCAACCCTCCCCTTAGTAAGGGGAGGGGGCAAGATTTCAAGTCTCCTACCTTAGTAAGGGGGGATTAAGGGGGGTCTATCCAACGGGATATGCATCCTGAGGCATATCCGGCGATCGCCCTCGTCTATCGCAGACCGCCTACCCCGTCGGTAATCTGCTGCAGTTTTTGAGAAAGGAACTGCAACAGCAGGGATTGAGCTGAGTGCAGGAAGAAGTGATTACCCTTGAGCATTTGTAGTGAGAATTCAGCCGTAGTCTGCTCTCGCCAAGCTTCTAGCGCCTCGCAACTGACCTCCCGATCCTGCAAACCACCGAAAGCGGAGATGGGACAATCTAGGGGCGCTTCGGGAGCATAAGCGTAAGTTTCGAGAACGGCAAAATCTGCCCGGAGAGTCGGAATAAGTAGCTGCATCAACTCGGAATTGTTTAACACGGCTTCCGGCGTACCGTTGAGGCGACGCAGTTCCTCCAGAAACTCAGGTTCTGGCAGGTCATGGATAGGTGACTTGTCAGCGGGAATTTGAGGAGCCTGACGACCAGACACAAATAGGTGTAAGGGATTCAGGCTATATTCTCTGCGGAGTAGACGGACTAGCTCAAAGCTCACCAACCCACCCATACTGTGACCAAAAAAGGCGAACGGTTTGTCTAGGTAAGGCAAAAGAGCGGGGGCGATCGCCTCAATCAGGGGCTTAATCTGAGTCAATGGCGGTTCTTTTAACCTAAATCCTCGTCCCGGCAATTCCAGGGGACAAACCTCAATCGTAGGCGGTAAGCTATCTGACCAGGTACGAAAGCTCAACGCTCCACCCCCAGCATAGGGAAAGCAGAACAATCGTAGCTTAGCTTGAGGATTGGGACTACGGCAGGTAACGCAGGTGTTGAAGGTTGGGGTAGTTTTCATTGTTTGCTGTTATCTTGGGCAGCCTACCTTAACTTCTTTGCTAGGCATCGTAAATTGTAGTGTCTTCTGATGGCATCGGGAGTAACCAAGTTTGGTTTATTCCCGCCTACTTACTTAGCCCCAAACTTCTGTTAAATCCAAGACAAACCCCGGTAAAACATCTTCGCCTGACAAAGTACTCGGATTATCCAGCACTTCCACATCCTGATGCCGATAAATCTCTACTTTTCTATTTTTCCGGTCAATCAACCATCCCAAACGAGCGCCATTTTCCCGGTATTCCCTCATCTTGGCTCGCAGGGGTGAGATGTTGTCACTTTCAGAACGCAGTTCTAGCACAAAGTCAGGACACAGAGGAGCAAAACCTTTTCGTTGTTCTGGGGTGAGTGCATCCCATCGTTCTTGACGCACCCAAGCCGCATCGGGAGAGCGATCGGCACCGTTGGGGAGGTGAAAGCCAGTAGAGGAGTTAAACGCCTTACCTAGTTTAGTCTGGCGATTCCACAACCAGAGTTGCCCTTCTATATCTAAGTTTCTATTTCCAGTTTCACTTCCCGTTGGCGGTATCACAATTAACTCTCCGGTTGCAGTACGTTCGAGTTGTAAGTCTCGGTTAGCCAGCGCTAGTTGAACGAACTGCTCGTGGGTGACACAGAGTCCGAGGGTTGATGGAATATTGACTGCAATAGCCTGGGAGGAGTTGGCTTGTACCATCATTCTTTCCTCAATTGGAAGCTTTTTTGGCGGTTCTACAGGTGGCAAGCTGCTCCTTGGCGTTGAAAATGACGGACGTGTAACAGGTTTACATCAACGTCATTTGAGATCTGCCCCTCATTTTCTTGCTGCCCTTGTAGCCAATCGCACAGTACCACCTCTGGCAGTAGAGGCAGAATTTGTTGCTCTCCCAGAGGGACATGTTGACTTTTTTGTGTCAACTCCTTCAAACTCAATTGAATGTAGTGACGATTGGTGAGCGCAAGCTCTGTCAACGCTGGCTTACTGAAATTATAAAATCCCAACATGATAATGGGGAACTCCTGCTTCTAACAACTCCTGCTCTGTCCAATGCATGCGCTTGTTAGCCCTCATTCCCACGATTGCCTTTTTCAAATGCGTGTACAACGAAAGTTGCTTGGACTACTACAACTCCTAGAACCGTACCTCCAAGAGCTACCATAGTCTGAAATCTTCTAAGATCGTGAAGTCTTTCTGTCTCAATACTTGAAATCAGAACGCGATCGATATTGAGTTGCCACTTCGCTGCGTTCGAGTCCATAAGAAAGCTCATCGGCAAACTAACGGCGTAGCCAAGAACCGTAAATGCCAGAGCTGTTGGAATCGTGAACCTCAAGTTTCGGAAGAGCAAGGATTGCATAACTAGAAATACCCAACCTACGGATTGTTGAATCTTTTTTTATTTCAGTGCCATTTGCTTTAAGACTGTTTCAATCGCTCGTTTAGTTTCCGGCATAAACTACACCTTCTTACTTTTTACGATCTAGCTGCTCTCTCACCCTTGCCCGAAAAGTTGTCTCTGCTTCCACCTCATCCTGCTGGGCTTGTTCTAAAAAACGGTACAGCTCCTCTTTTTCAACCCAGGAAAAGGTGGGGCTGCGATCGCACTCTGTATACGATTCCCCTTGAAGCTGGTAGATGCGCCACTCTCGTCCGTTGTAGCGCCAAAATTCCGGAACCCCCATGCTGGCGTAGAGACGGTTTTTATTAATATCAGTATGAGTAATGTCCACTTCTACAACCAGATCGGGTGGGGGATCTGCCGCAAAATTGACCAAAAACAATGGGATACAAGCCCCGTTCTTCACTTCGGCAAGGCTCAGTGACCATTAGGACGGCTTCTGTTAAATTCTGTTAAAATTGGAAACAAGTCGCCATAGGGCATTGGGAGACTTTAAACGAACGTGGAGGGATGGTAAGACTATTTCGGTAGCACAACCCAATGAAGCGTTAAGGAATCCTCTCTCCTTTAGGAAGAGGAGGTATGTCAAATGACGACCCGCAACTTTAGGCTGGTTTTGAATATAGTAAGCACAATCAGGTTCGGAACCCCGTTCTAGTTCTTCTCGAGCCATCGTGGTCGAACCCATTGTTTTGATCTTCATGCCCATCTCTACAACCAGAATCCGCACAAAAAGCTCAATTAAACGCAGAGCAAATTCGTGGTCTTCTAAGGGCATAGTGATTTCTAAGGTTCCGCGATCGTAAGTGAGGCGAGCAGCGCGGGTTTGCGGCAGAGCGTGCAGAATTTGCTGATAGGCTTGCCACGTTAGACCACGCAAGGTAACTCGCTTTTCACCAATCGGTTGAATATCTGCTTGTGCCGCTACAACCATATCTTCACCATTGCCTACTTTTGTAGTTTTTGCCTTTGTTGATCAGGCGATCGCCAGCCATGTCACCTGATCAAAATCAGTGGTATTCGTCACCTGTTGCTGAAGAGTTGGGGCGATCGCACGGTGAACCCATACTCTTCAAAATAAACTCAGCGATCGCCATGCCTGCAATGTGATGATCAGCACATCAGTCGTTAAAGTTCCGTTGGGGAAGGCTCTACCTTAGGGTTCTACCAAGTTTCTGAAAGATTTTCTAGCCTTGTCGTAGAGTTTACGAAAGTATAAGGAAAAAATTTATATGACAACTGACATTTCTCCTAACCTCAACAAAGCTACTGATAAGTCGCTTTGGATTGGTGTTCTGCTGATTGTTTTGGGGATTGTGGGGATTGTGTTGCCTGTGGCTTCGACAATCTTTGCTGAGACTTGGTTTGCTTTGATCTTAGTTTCTTCGGGAGCTGCCAAGCTGTTTTATGCGTTTCAGACTCGCGATCGCGGCGGCTTTGTCTGGAAGCTGTTGTTGAGCATCCTCTACATTGCTACAGGTGTAATGTTGTTTGCTTACCCCTTAAAAGGTGCGCTCACGCTGACTCTGTTGCTCGGTAGCTTTTTGCTGGCGGAAGGAGTATTTGAGCTAATTTTGGCATTCCGGTTGCGTCCGCAACAGAATTGGACATCGGTGCTGGTAGACGGCATCCTTACCCTAGTGATCGGCGGAATCATTTGGTTCCAGTGGCCCTTCAATGCACCCTGGATTATCGGGACGCTGATTGGTGCGAGCATTATCTCTACGGGCATTTCGCGGGTGATGCTGTCATTGAATCCACGTTCTACCCCGAATCAGCCTGACCAAGCTGCTTCAGCCTAAAACGGCGTCTGAGATCCCCGACTTTTAAAAACAGTAAAGGCTGCCTATAAAGTAGATTTAGGGCAGCCTTTGCTTTGCGTTCAAAACGTTGAGAGTCTATTGGATGTAATAAGGACTGGTCAATTTATCCAACTGCTGCACTAGCAGACTGAGGAATAAGCCAACATCGGTAACGACGCCAACGGATTCAATCGAACCGCGATCGCTTAATTTCGTCACAACCGCAGGATTAATGTCCACGCAGACCATCTTCACACCAGAAGGGGTCATATTACCAACACCAATGGAGTGCAGCATGGTAGACAGCATCAAAATCATGTCTGTCCCTGTGAGCAAATTGCTGTATTCTTCTTGCGCTTTAATTAAGTCCATCTGCGTATCGGGAAGAGGCCCATCATCACGGATGGAACCAGCGAGAGCAAAGGGGACGTTGTTTTTCACGCACTCGTACATCACGCCTTTGGTGATTACCCCCTCCTCTACCGCTTTAGCGATGCTGCCGTAGCGGCGGATGAGGTTAATCACTTTTAGATGATGGCGATGGCCGCCCCGTACAGCAACGCCGCGTTTCATATCGACACCGAGAGAAGTTCCCATCAGAGACTGCTCAATGTCGTGAACGGCGATCGCATTTCCTCCTAGCAACGCCTGCACGTAACCGTCGCGAATCAACCGTGCTAGGTGCTGGCTGCCTCCGGTATGAATCACAACTGGGCCTGCTGTAACGACCACTTTGCCGCCGCGATCGCGAATTTGGCGCAGTTCCCAGGCGATTTGCTCAACCACTAACTCAACCCGGCGTTCGCTGGAAACCCCAGCACCCATAAAGCTAAATTCTTGGGTATTGCGCTGATCGCGAAGTTCTGGCTTCCGGATGGTGCGAATCCCTTCGATGCCAACGACCACCTGTTCACTATCTTGCAAATCACGCAACAGCTTGCAACGAGCTAGCAGACCTGTGGGAGTTTTGCTAATCGCGATCGCTCCATCCATCCGCTGCTCTTGCACTTTAATCCACTCTCCCGCCACCCGTACCTCAGTGGGATAGATGGTGGTGACGTAAAAATCATCCGGAGCCACACCGTTTTGCACCACAGGTTCTAAATGGGCATCACAAACTTCTTGCGGCGGGGCAACTGCACCCAGATCGATCAGTTGCGTCATCAATTCTTCCATCACTTCATGGGAAGGTGCGGACACCTTCACCTCAGCCGTGGAGGTACTTTGCCGCTGTACTCCTAATTGAAAGTTGAGGATTTGGAAACTGCCACCACCTTCTACTACCAAATCCAGTGCCCGATTCAGCAAGCCAGAATCGAGTAAATGCCCTTCCATGCGAAAGAGGCGGCTATCTACCTGGGTATTGGCATGGATTTCCATTTGTACGGGTTCTGTTACCCGTAACGTCAGGCATTTGGCGGCACCCCCGGCTTTGAGAAACTCCGTCAGTGGCGTCTCAACCACTTCAAACCCGACGGCAGAGAGGCGCTGCTTGAGGTTGTCGCTAGCTTTATTCATCACCACAACCTGCTCCACGTTCACCGAGTTACAGGCGAAGTTCACCGCATCCGCTTCCTCAATCGCGATCCGCTTCTCTTGAGGCACCCGCATTTCAATCAAGCGGTTGGAGTAGGCATCAAACGCCGGGGGATAGTAGAGCAAATAACCGCCAGCCAAGGGACAGAAGCAGGTATCTAGGTGATAAAACCGCTCGTCTACCAGCCGCAGCGACACCACCTCAATATCCAGCCATTTTGCTAGGTAGGGGTGGGAGTCGAGTTCCGAACGGAAGCCGTAACCCGCCCACAACCAGCGTCCTTCCCGGTCTAGTAAGGCGTCACCTGCACCTTCAAAGGGTAAGTCTGGGGGAAGTTCGTGGACAGTGTAGCCTTGGGACTCAAACCACTGTTTAAAATAGGGTTCTTCCCCTTGACGCTCTTTGTGATAGAAGCGGCTGAGGACAACAGTTTTGCCTAAGACTAAACCCGCATTGGCAGTGAACACCATATCGGGCCAACCCCGTTGCGGTTCAACCAAGTCAACCAGGGTATGTTCTTTGAGAACGTGGAAGAGTTTTTGCCACTGTTCCACCGCGCGATCGCGTGAAGACTTTTTGATATTGCCTTCCATCCAGGGATTAATCACATAATCCACTTCGTAATGGTCAGGCGCACACATAAGAAAGCGAATCGAATCAGTCATAATCAAAAGATGGTGAGATAGACGCTCGAAAGCCTTTGCAGACAGACCATGATAGCAGGCACGGCAATTTAACTCTGTTTGGTATTTAACAGTCTTTGAAGTATGAAGGGTGAAGTATGAAGGATGAAAGAGGTTATCAGTTCTTTTCCTCTCCCCTGCTCCCCTGCTCCTCTGCACCCCTGCTCCCCCGCACCCCCGCACCCCTGCCTCACAGGTGTAGGTTTTTTACAATCAAGCGGAGTTGAAGAAAGTCAC
>NZ_JCACLG010000008.1:0-102829 GCF_059505785.1 Kastovskya adunca
GTGAAGTATGAAGTATGAAGTATGAAGGGTGAAGTATGAAGTATGAAGTATGAAGGGTGAAGTATGAAGTATGAAGTATGAAGTATGAAGTATGAAGGGAGTCCTGTGTAGGGGCACGGCAGTACCGTGCCCGTAAAATGATTGGTTATTAGGTCAATAGTGCTTCTCCCCCCATCCCCTCAGCTCCCCTGCACCCCCGCTCCCCTGCTCCCCATCTCCCCTGCTCCCCCGCACCCCATCAATCCTGGCTCGTTTTCGGGTCAAGAAGTGTTCGGAGATTTTCGCCGAGGATGTCGAAGGCTTTGACGGCAATTAGGAGGGCGACACCGGGGAGGACGCCGAGCCACCAGTAGCCTGTGGATAGGTGACGCATGGACTCTGCAAGGATGATGCCGATGGCGGGGGTGTGGGGAGATAAGCCGATGCCGATAAAGGTGAGGGCGGCTTCGTGGAGAATGGCATGGGGGAAGAGGAGGATTAAACCAACTAGTAGCTGGGGGATGACATGAGGGATCATGTGGTGACGGGCTACCCACAAGGGCGAATGTCCGAGTTTGTAGGCAAGCTGGACGTAGTTGGAGCTACTGACTTGCAGAACTTCGGCGCGGATGATGCGTGCCAGACTTGTCCAGTGCGTTAGGGCAACGGCAATAATTACACCTGATGTACCGCCACCGACAGCAAAGGCAATCATAATCAGCAGTACCAGGTGAGGCAGGCTGAAGAAGACATCGATAATCCAGGTAACTACGGCATCTACTTTGCCCCCAACTGTTCCGGAGATTATCCCTAAGACAGTACCAATGACGGCACTAAATCCCGCCGCTAGTAAGCCGATACAGAGGCTCAAGGAAAGCCCGTGCAGGGTGCGGGTGAGCATGTCTCGCCCTAGCCAGTCGGTGCCGAAGGGATGAGCCAAGTTGGGAGGCTGATTGCGATCGCCTAAACTCGGATTTAGCCCTGCATCCCCTAATATCTGGCTGCTGAGGATAACGGCTGCCAAAAACACGACGCACGCCCCAATCGTCCAGAGGGTGCGGTGGCGGCGATTGCCGAATCTCTGGCGTTGTTTTCCCGGTAAGGTTAGGGTGGCGCTTTCTGGAGGCGTCAAGGATTTCATGGCGCAGACCTGCCAATGCGAATGCGGGGGTCAATGAGTTGGTAGGTAATGTCAGCGATCGCGTTTCCTGTATAAACAAAGATGGCGCTAAAGAAGACAATACCAATCAGCAGTGGTACGTCGCTCCGCAAGGCGGCTTGGACTGTGGCTTGCCCCAAACCAGGATAGGCAAAAACTTGTTCGGCGAGTACTGAACCCCCAAACAACTCGCTCAAGGACGCAAACTGTAGGGTAATTGCTGGCAGCATGATATTGCGTAAGCCGTGGTGCCAGACAAACCCGGCTGTAGTTTCCCCCTGCGCTTTGGCAAAGAGGGCGTAATCGCTATTTAAAACCTCAATCAATTTCTGACGAGTGTGTAGGGCAATACTCGCTACACCAATCAGACTCAAGGTGGCGGCGGGTAGAAGTAAATGGTGCAGGCGCTGCCAAATCGTCACATCTTCTAGCAATACACCAGGCGGTGAGGCACAACAAATCGGTGTCACGCGGAAGTTGACAGAGAAGGTAATCAACAGCAACAGCGCGACCCAAAAGGTGGGGCTAGATGCCAGGGTGTAGGCATAGAGGCGAATTGCCCGATCCAGCCATGACCCTTCCCACGCTCCGGCTAAGACCCCCAACAACAGACCAAAAACCCCCGACAGCAACCAAGCCACCGCCAGCATCTGGAGAGAGGTTTGGAAGCGCGTCGCAATGACGGTAGTAACAGGTTGATTAAAAATCATTGAGGTGCCAAGATTCCCCTGGATAAATTGTTGCAGCCAGAGGAAAAAGCGCGTTGTCATGGGTTGATCCAAGCCCCAGCGCTGGGCAATCAGCTCCCGTTGCTCTGCCCCAATCTGCAACATATCCGCACCGATATAAGCATCCACCGGGTTAATCGGTGAAAGGCTTACTAAAACGAAGCTAAAGATGGCAACCGCTACTAGTAAAAGAACTAACCGCAGCAGTTTCTGAAAAATAAATTGGGCGATCGCTTTGGTCATTTATCCGCTGTCCGTGGTCAATGGCGCTTTGGCTAAGGGTTGCAGGCGTGGCATCAACCAATCCTTAATTGCAAACCCATTTCCAATCAGCAATATTGCTAGTAATCGGCCAACCGTGTCCGTGAGGTTCGACCTGAGGATTGCCAATATCCAAGCACTCGCTGACAAAATAGGTGTGGTGAAGGTTCACCAACCATGCCCAAGTAGCATCGCCCTTGGTGGTGAAGCCCGTTTGCCCCTCCCACTGTGCAGCTTGCCAAAAGGCGATCGCTTCTTCTTCAGAAGGCGCACCCATTGCTAGATCTAATGTCTTGTCAATTTCCTGATTGGCGTAGTAGCCCGCGTTATTAAAGTCCCCTTGCGCTGAGGAACTGTGATAGAGGTTGTAAATCTCCGTTTGATCGTGACTTCCCCAGCCGAAGAGGATGACGTTGTTGTGCATCCGGGGTTTGATTTCATCCCAGCTCTTACCTTCGACATTTGCCTGAATGCCAATGTTCTTAATCATTTCGGCAGCAGACAAGGCTAACGCCTGACGGGTACTGTCGTTGGAGGGATAGAGAATAGTAAATTCTGCCTTCAAGCCATTTTTATCAACAATGCGATCGCCATCGCTATCTTTCCAGCCTCCCTCCGTCAGAATTTGCCTTGCCTTCTCCGGTTGGGCATCCTGAATATTCGCATCCGGCTCTTCCCACGCTAACCCTGTCACCGGGCCATAAGCAGAGGAACCATAACCTTCTAGTACCCCTTCAACCAATGCCTTCCGGTCTATGGCGTAGTTAATCGCCTGACGAATCGCCAAATCCGCCGTTACATCATTCCCAATTGGATCGCCCTGAGGGGTCTTTTTCCCCTCCGAAGCAGGAACGTAGGGAAACATCAAGCCGCGATTATCGACACTTTTCACGTCGTACAGCTTCATGCCGTTAATTTTCTGCACCGCTAGGGATTGAGGTACCGCCGCTACCTGCGCTTGCCCAGACTTCGCTGCTGCAAAAGCAGCGTCTTCTTCCGTAAAAAGGAAGACTAAACGCTCAATTTTGGGTTTTTCCCCGTAGTATTCCGGATTAGCTTCAACGATTAATTGCTGTCCTTCATTCCACTGCACAAGCTTATAGGGGCCAGAACCGATAGGATTGCGGGCATAGTTTTCGTTGTGGGCGTGCTTCGGCACAATTCCCAAGGTAATTAGCCGATTGACAAAGGTACTTTGCGGCTCTTTCAAACGCAGTTCGACTTCGTAACTTCCGGTAGCAACGGCTCTGTCTAATACGCTTATGTCCGTCAACCCTGCACTTTCCGCCGCCTTGTTAAAGGTATAGGCAACATCCTCCGCCGTTAGTGGCTTACCATCCGAAAACTTGGCATCCTCGCGGATTTTTACCGTCCAGACTTTTCTGTCTTCGCTAACTTCATAGCGTTCTGCTAAATCATTGACAATTTTGAGGTTCTCGTCGCGCCGGAGTAGCGTGCTTTGAAACAAGGGAGAACCGTAGCGCCCCCAGCCAAGGGTAGGATCGTAGCCTTCCTCTGATTCTCCACCGATAGCTAAGACGATTTGCTCTTTCGAGCCAGAAGACTGGATATTACTAGACTCAGTGGTCTGAGGGTTACTACAAGCGGCTAGCATCTGCACTATTAGCAGAAACCCCAGAGACCAGCGGGGCATCAACACAACTCAAAATCCTTTTATTATCTTTGTTCCAACGTATAAGTAAAGCGATTCTCACTCTCAAAAATCAATCCCCTACAGGGGCATTAACTAGCCTTCAAATGGAAAGAATTGCTTAAGGTTGCAGCCCTAGGGTGTGTTTTTCAACCTGGAGATCCCTCCCAGTTTCCTTAAAAAAGCGCTGCTGGGACACGTCCAGTTCCTCCGAGTCAGGAAGTGTCAAGGAAAGAGGGTATTCAGTCAAAGTCCCCTTGAAACTGAATCTGACGGATAAGGAGCGAAAACAAACCCTAAAAGAGGTAGCGATCGCTAGGGCTGTCCTACAGAAAATATTCTTGCTTTAATCTACAGCACTAGGTCTTCGCGGCAAACGTTTCCCCAGTGGATGAATACTCCCGCCAATCCGATTTTCTAACAATAGGTGAAGATTTGAAGAAATCGCTTTATTAAATATCTTAAGCTTTTCAGGATTTTGTTTGTCCTCCAGGCTAAATTTTGCCTAAAGGTAAACGTACTTTTTTCTATCTGATCTTCTCCTTACTTGAGAGTCGCTTAGTTTAATTTCTGTTGCTTATTCGAGGGATATTGCTAGTCTTGTTGATGTCCATTCCCCAAATTCATATCTATACCCGGCTAGCTATGAATATGAAGAAAATCGTTTGGGTAGTTTAGTCCCAGAAACCATAATTATAGGAACACAAGCAATTCGTTAAAAGCTATAGTGCTTGCTTCATGCCTATATTTTCATTCATTTCATTCATTAAGTAAGCACTACTTGATGACAATAAATTTTTCCTGATTAGGCTAAATTCCACCGCTATGTAGAGACATTGCGATCGCGGAATATCTATAGTGACCAGTTGTAAAGTACCACTGAAAACTATAGAGATGTCAAGCGATAAAGGACTCGGCGAACAAGCACTCAGCAAGGCAGCAGAAGCTGGATTTTCTAGCCAACTCGATGAGGTGGAGGAGTTGGATGTAGATATTCAGACTAATCCCCTTAATGCAATTCAGGGCAAGGTGGATTCAGTCTCGATGAAAGGTAAGAAAATAGTGCAGGGAGACTTGCGCGTTGAAGAAATGGAAATTGACATTGGTAGCATCAACATTGATGCAATGAGTGCTGCCTTTGGCGATATTAAGCTGGAAAATCCGACTGATGCCACTACTCGTATTGTCCTAACGGAACAAGACGTTAGTCGAGCGCTCAACTCGGAACTTGTGCATAATGAGTTGCAAAATCTAAGCGTGCAGGTAGAGGGTAAATCCACAACGGTTGATGTACAACAGGCAGAATTTTCTTTACCAGGTAACGGTAAGATTGGCGTGAAGGCTGAAGTTTTTATGCAAGAGACGGGCGAAACTCATTCAGTTGCCTTTACAGCAGTACCCCATTTAGACCGAAGTCGTGGAACCATATCCTTAGAAGATATCCAGTACAGCGAGGGGAAGGACTTATCACCGGAAGTCACCAAAACCTTACGCGATAAGATTAGTAATTTGTTAGAGTTGCGGGACTTCGCCCTAGAGGGAATGTCACTGCGCCTCACACAGTTGGAGGTGCAAAAGGGTAGAATGACGCTTCAGGCTCAATCTCATGTAGAGAGCCTTCCTTCATCTTGATACATAGGTGCGTCCCAAATTACCTAATCTGAAAATAGGGAACAGGGAATCGGTTGACATTCTCCCCAACCTGAAAGGAGGGAATTCTAGCTTCAACCCCTTTACTCATCAGCTAAACTCTCGCTCAACTAACAGAGGGTAAAAGGATTTTTATTCTTTGTTGTGGTGTTGTGGACGAGACACCAGTGGGGACTAACTTGGTTAATCTCTTCCTGCTACTTTAGATATAGTCATTTTATCTACCTAGAGACAGAGTTTTATTGCTAAACATACCTCTAGGTGGATATTCTTTAGTTCTTGTAGTTTTATGATTAACCCGAAGTAAATATAGACTTTAAGCCGATTATCCGAATGTTGGGTGTTGAGCTTGGACTTTCGGTTGTTCTTGGTTAATCTGAACCCTCATGACTGTTTGCTTAAATGATTCGCCAGATTCCTGCCCCAATGTTGCCACGTTAATCGATCTCCTTCAAAGTAGAGCAAATCAAGAACCCGACAAAACTGCTTATATTTTTTTGGCAGATGGCGAAACCGAAGAAGACAGCCTCACCTATCAAGAATTAGACCAGCGATCGCAAGCCATTGCTGCTCATCTGCAACGCCTTAATGCAACTGGCTCCCGTGCTTTATTACTCTACCCACCGGGATTGGAATTTATTACCGCCTTCTTTGGCTGTCTATATGCCGGAGTGGTAGCTGTTCCCGCCTATCCCCCTCGACTCAACCATTCCTTGTCTCGTCTGCAAGCGATTATCGCAGATGCTCAAGCGACAATTGCCCTTACCACGACCTCTATCCTCTCCAATCTAGAGCGACGATTTACCGAATTCCCGGAGCTAAAGGCACTGCACTGGCTAGCCACTGATAAGGTACAAAGTGATACGGCAGTGGGATGGCAACTGCCACATGCAAACAGCAATACATTAGCGTTTCTTCAATACACATCGGGTTCTACCGGGACACCCAAGGGGGTGATGGTCAGTCATGGCAACGTGTTACATAACCAACGCTTAATCCAACAGGGGTTTCAACATACTAAGCAAACGATTTTTGTGGGTTGGTTGCCTCTTTACCACGACATGGGTCTGATTGGTAATGTGCTTCAGCCCCTTTATCTGGGTATCCCTTGCATTCTCATGTCTCCGGTGGCGTTTTTGCAACGCCCTTTTAACTGGCTGCAAGCTATTTCTCGCTACAAAGCCACTACTAGCGGTGGCCCTAATTTTGCTTATGATTTGTGTGTTCGCAAGATTACACCCGAACAGCGATCGCAACTCGATTTAAGTAGTTGGGAAGTCGCTTTCAATGGTGCTGAACCCGTCCGCGCCGAAACTATTGAGCGATTTACACAAACCTTTGCTCCTTGCGGCTTCCGGCGAGAGGCATTTTATCCCTGCTACGGCATGGCGGAAAATACTCTAATTGTTTCAGGTGGACTGAAATCTGCACCACCTATATTGCAAAATGTCCAGGGAGAAGCGCTAGAGAAAAATCAGGTGATTCTGGCAGAGGTCGAATCGCAAGACGTGCGAACCTTGGTCGGTTGTGGTCAAGCTTTAGGACAACAGAAAATGGCGATGCCAACGGCGGTTCGCGGAGCGACCATCGCAAATCCCGAAACCCTAACTCGCTGTGCCTCCAATCAAGTGGGTGAAATTTGGGTATCCGGTGCTAGCGTGGCGCAGGGGTATTGGCAACGTCCTGTTGAAACCGAATACACCTTTCAGGCATACCTGGCAGATACAGGTGAAGGGCCATATCTGCGTACAGGCGACTTGGGATTTTTGCAGGACGGGGAGTTATTTGTTACAGGTCGCCTCAAAGACTTGATTATTATCCGGGGACGCAATCACTATCCCCAAGATATTGAACTAACTGTAGAACAAAGTCATCCCGCGTTGCGATCGAGTGCGGGAGCAGCGTTTTCTATCGAAGTTGATGACGAAGAACGATTGGTTGTTGTCCAAGAAGTGGAACGAACCTATCTGCGGAAGTTAGATGTTGATGAGGTGGTTGGGGCAATTCGTCAGGCTGTATGGAAGCAGCATGAATTGCAAGTATATGCTGTGCTGCTGCTGAAGACGGCTGGTATTCCCAAAACGTCTAGTGGCAAAATTCAACGTCATGCTTGTCGGCAAGGGTTTTTAGAAGAAAGCTTATCTGTGGTGGGTTCTAGCATCTTAGAAGTTGATCCCCCCCAACCCCCCTTTTTAAGGGGGGAGTCTATCAGTCTTGAACAACCTCTGGTTTCCCCCTTTTTAAGGGGGACGGAAGGGGGATCTAATAGCAGAGAATCTGTCAGTCTTGAACAACGGACGTTGGAATTAGACCTGCGAAATAGCATTGCAAAACTCTTGCAGATTCCTCTTGCTCAACTTAACCTGCAACAGCCAATTAATACGCTGGGGCTTGATTCACTGAAAGCGATTGAAATTAAAAATGACTTAGAAGCCAATTTTGAGGTAGTGCTACCGATGGAGACATTTTTAGAGGATGTCACCATTGCCCAGCTAGCCAACCAGATTTTAACAGAGGGTGCAGGGACTGAGGCAAGTGAACTAGCCGCTTCATCAGCGCAACCCGCAGCACCTTCCCAAAAGCAATCCATGCCAGCTAACGCGACTCAGTCGCCAACACTAACAGCTAAAGAACGAATACAATTTAGCCTGTTTTACTTTTCTAGTAACGAGGCTGAGTTTGCTAACGATAAATATCAACTGTTGATTGACGGGGCAAAGTTTGCCGATGAGCAGGACTTTACTGCCGTTTGGATACCTGAGCGTCATTTTCACGCCTTCGGTGGTATTTATCCCAATCCTTCAGTTTTGGCTTCTGCCTTAGCAATGGTTACAAAGCGGGTACGCCTAAGAGCAGGGAGTGTAGTTTTACCACTGCACCACCCAATCCGAGTCGCTGAGGAATGGTCTGTGGTGGATAACTTATCAGGGGGAAGAGTCGATCTTGCCTTTGCTAGAGGTTGGAATCCCAATGACTTTGTGCTTGCACCAAAGGCTTATAAAAACCGGACAGAAGCTTTATATTCCAACATTCAAACAGTACAAAAGCTTTGGCGGGGTGAATTGATTTCATTGCCTAATGGTGTAGGTGAACAAACGCCAATTAAAATCTATCCTCTACCAAAGCAACCAGAGTTACCAATCTGGATTACTTGTAGTGGGGGTAAAGAGAGATTTAT
Source organism: Kastovskya adunca (assembly GCF_059505785.1). Taxonomy (NCBI): domain Bacteria; kingdom Bacillati; phylum Cyanobacteriota; class Cyanophyceae; order Coleofasciculales; family Coleofasciculaceae; genus Kastovskya; species Kastovskya adunca. The sequence goes on from NZ_JCACLG010000008.1 coordinate 8,607, forward strand.
AGAAGCGGGTGCGATGGGGGCTAATATCCTCACAGCCCTGCTTTTCCAACCGATTGAAGAATTAGGTGAAAAAATTGCTATCTACCGGAATGCACGAGCAAAACACGGTTACGCTCCTGATGCAGGTCATGTGACGCTGATGCTGCATACTTTTGTTGGTGAAGATTTAGCTAGGGTTCGTCAGCAGGTGCGACAGCCGTTTACAAACTATCTTAAAACTTCGGTGGATTTGTGGCGGCAAAGTTCTCAAAATCTAGATGAGTTGACTGAAAAAGAGCGAGAAGATTTGCTGGCTTATGCGTTTGAACGCTACTTCCAAACCAGTGCTTTATTTGGCACTCCTGATACTTGTTTGGAAATGGTGAATCGCCTCAAGAAAATTGGCGTGGATGAAATTGCTTGTCTAATTGACTTTGGCGTTGAAGTTGATGCGGTCATGAAATCTCTCGACTCGCTCAAACATCTTAAAGATAATTTAAATGCGGCAACCGATGAAGAGGATCAGTTGCTTAAGCCAGCGGATATTCCTGCCAACATCGACGCGAATCAGGCACAGCAGTTGTTATCTAATTTGGATCAACTCTCAGAGCAGGAAGTTGATGCTTTACTCAGTAAGCTATTAGTAACAGAGGAGGTTAATGGATGAGCGATCGCTTTCAGAATACAAAACTTTCCCCAGAACAAAAGCGGGAATTGCTGGCACAACTGCTTCAGAAAAAAGCGATCGCATCAAATCCCTCTAAATCCATATTTCCTCTTTCTCAGGGTCAGCAAGCGCTATGGTTTTTGTATAATTTGGCACCGCAGAGTTGGGCGTATAATACCTTATTTACGGCTAGAATTCGCTCAGAGGTGGATGTAACCGCCTTGCAACAGGCATTTCAAACGCTAATTTCGCGGCATCCTTCCTTACGCAGCACGTATACAGAACGGGAGCGCCAACCGTTACAGCAGATTCAGGATTCCCCAGACGTACCCTTTGAGCAGATTGATGCTTCTAATTGGAGTTGGGATGAACTCAATTCTCAGGTGAGAAAATCAGCTTATCGTCCGTTTAATCTCGAACAAGAATTACCCCTGCGGGTGTGTTTGTTTACGCGCTCCCCTACAGATCATATTCTGTTACTGGTTATCCACCACATTGCCAGCGATTTCTGGTCGTTGCTCGTGCTAATGGATGAGTTACGAGTGCTATACCCAGCCGAAAAAGCAGGTATTTCAGCATCTCTCCCCCCGCTCACAACATCCTACGCAGATTATGTTCAAAAGCAAGCTGAGATGCTAGCAGGGGCGCGAGGAGAACAGTTTTGGCACTACTGGCAACAACAGTTAGCAGGCGAGTTACCCGTACTGAAGCTACCAAGCGATCGCCCCCGTCCCCCTATCCAAACCTATGAGGGCGCTTCCCATCACTTCAAGCTCAATGAGGAACTAACTCAGCAGCTTAAGAGTATGGCACAGCAGGAGAAAGCCACGCTTTATATGACGTTCTTAGCAGCTTTTCAAGTGCTGCTTTATCGTTATACAGGTCAAGAGGATATATTAGTGGGTTCCCCAACCTTTGGGCGAAATTTTAGCGAATTTTCAGAGGTTGTGGGTTACTTTGTCAATCCAGTAGTTTTGCGCTCAAAAATTGCTGATAATCCCACATTCAAAGAATTTCTCAGTCAAGTGCGATCGACGGTATTAGGTGCGATCGCGCATCAAGATTATCCCTTTGGGTTACTTGTCGATCGCTTACAACCCAACCGCGATCCCAGCCACTCTCCCCTATTCCAAGTTACGTTCGCCTTCCAAAAGCCGCAACGCTGCGAGGAAATTGCTAAACTGCTAACCCTCAGTGACGCTGAGTTTCGCGTTAATTGGGGCGGTTTAGAGCTAGAGCCATTTGACATTCCCCAGCAGGAAGGACAGTTTGATTTATTCTTAGAAATGGTGGAGCTAGATGAATCGCTGTTAGGAGCTTTCAAATACAATACTGATTTATTTGATGCTGCCACGATTGCCCGGATGGAGGAACATTTTAGGACGTTATTAGAAGCAATTATTAATAACCCAGAACAACGCCTCAGTGAATTACCCCTGCTTACCCCAGCAGAACGGGATCAACTCCTGGTGGAGTGGAACAAAACTCAGGTTGATTATCCTCAAAATCAATGTATCCATCAATTATTTGAGGCTCAAGTCGAAAGAACCCCGGATGCTATTGCACTGGTATTTGAAAATCAGGAATTGACCTACCGAGAACTGAATCACCGTGCAAATCAACTGGCACATTACCTGCAAAAATTGGGAGTTGCTCCAGAAACTTTAGTCGGGATTTGTGTTGAGCGATCGGTGGAGATGGTGGTGGGACTATTAGGTATCCTCAAAGCGGGTGGCGCTTATGTGCCGCTAGACCCAAGCTATCCTAAAGAGCGTTTGGGCTTTATTTTAGAAGATGCAGAGATAGCGGTGCTGTTAACGCAACAGTCTTTATCGCAAGCACTTCCAGCACACAATGCCAAGGTCGTTTTTCTAAATTCGGATTGGGAAAAAATTATTGCTCAGGAAAGCCAAGAGAATCCGCGCAGTAGCGTTAGTGCTGATAATCTTGCTTACACCATTTATACCTCTGGTTCGACGGGAAGACCGAAAGGAGTTGCGATCGCACATCGCAATACTGTTTCAGTCATTCATGGCACCCTAGCAGTTGTCACGACCGCCCAAATGAAGGGGATGTTAGCTTCCACCTCGATTTGCTTCGATATTTCAATTTTGGAGCTGTTTGTTCCCCTCAGTTGCGGTTGCACCATTATCCTCATTGAAAACATCCTGCAACTTCCCAGCCTATCTGCATCAGTCGCAGCAAGAATTACTCATATCAACGGTGTTCCCTCGGCGATCGCAGCTATGGTGCAAACCCATACCCTTCCGCCAAGCATTGTCTCAATGACCTTGGGGGGTGAACCTCTACACAACGCCCTTGTACAGCAACTGTATCAGCAAAGCCATCTCCAGCGGATCATTAATATCTACGGACCGACGGAAATCACCATCTACTGTACCTGTAAAGACATTGAGCGGGGTGTTCAAGAACCTGTATCCATTGGTCGCCCCATTGCCAACACCCAAGTCTATGTTTTAGATCAATTTCTCCAACCTGTCCCCATCGGCGTGACAGGTGAATTGTATATCGGTGGTGCTGGCGTAACGCGAGGTTACTTGAATCGACCTGAGTTGACCGCTGAACGCTTTATTCAAAATCCTTTTAGCGCCGATCCTGAGCAACGGTTGTATAAAACTGGAGACTTGGTGCGGTATCGTCCCGATAGCAGCCTAGAGTATTTGGGGCGCAGGGATTATCAAGTTAAGGTGCGGGGCTTCCGCATTGAACTGGGAGAAATTGAAGCGGTACTGTCTCAACATCCCACCGTGCGAGAAGCAGTTGTCACGGTTCAAGCAGATTCCCCCACCGATAAACGCCTCATTGCTTATATCGTTCCCGATCAATGTCCTGACCGATCCAAATTAATCAATGAGTTGCGCCAATTCCTGAAAGAGAAATTGCCAGATTACATGATGCCAGCCGTCTTTGTAATCTTAGACGCAATGCCGCTAACACCTAATGGCAAAGCAAACCGTCGCGCCCTCCCTGCACCCGATTTATCCCATCTCACACCCGCCAACACCTTTGTCGCCCCGCGCACGGCTACAGAAGAAGTTTTAGCCAAAATCTGGGCTGAGGTGTTAGGACTAAAACAAGTCGGCATTCATGACAACTTCTTTGAATTAGGCGGGGATTCCATTCTCAGCCTGCAAATCGTCTCCCGTGCGAATCAAGCAGGGCTACAGCTTTCACCTCAGCAGCTATTTCAGCACCAGACAATTGCCCAATTAGCGACTGTGGCGGGTACTACGCTACAAACTCAAGCAGAACAAGGAATAATCACAGGTTCAGTACCACTAACCCCAATCCAGCAGTGGTTTTTTGAGCAGAATCTGGCAGAACCTCACCACTTCAATCAATTTGTGCTGCTAGAAGTACCACCAGACCTAAAGCCAGAGTTATTGCAGCAAGCTTTGCAACAATTACTACAACATCACGATGCTTTGCGGCTAAGGTTTGAGCATTCAACGGAGGGATGGCAGCAAGTTAATGCGGCTCCCGATGAAACCATTCCTTTTAATGTAGTGGATTTATCCCAACTTGCACCCCAAGAGCAGCAAGCAGCGTTTGAGGCAGCAACGGCTAAAGTGCAAGCCAGCTTGAATCTGTCACAGGGGTCAATTGTTCGAGCCACTCTGTTTAATCTGGGTATCAATTCAGATCCCCCTAAATCCCCCTTAAAAAGGGGGACTTTGAGTGAATTCTCCCCCCTTGTTAAGGGGGTCTGGGGGGGATCTCACGGCGAGAAAACAAACCCTAACCGTTTACTCATCGTCATCCATCACCTAGCAGTGGATGGTATCTCTTGGCGAATTCTGCTGGAGGATTTGCAAACTGCCTACCAACAACTCAGCCAAGGTGAAGCAATAAAACTCGCACCGAAGACAACATCCTTTAAGCAGTGGGCATCTCGATTAGCAGAGTATGGCGAATCAGGAGTCGCTTCTGAGTTAGATTACTGGCTAACTCAATCCCCCAGTGGCTCTACTTCCTTACCTATAGACTATCCAGAGGGTAGAAATGCCAACACTGTTGCTTCCTCTGCTAAAGTATCTGTTTCTCTCAGTGCAGAACAAACCCGCGCCCTGTTGCAGGAAGTCCCTTCTGCCTACCACACTCAAATTAACGATGTTCTACTGACTGCTTTGGTGCAAAGCTTGCGAGAGTGGAGTGGAAAGCAAACCCTGCTCGTTAACTTAGAGGGTCACGGACGTGAAGAATTGTTTGAGGGGGTTGACATATCTCGCACCGACGGACATGAAGAATTGTTTGAGGGGGTTGACATATCTCGCACCGTAGGGTGGTTTACCAGTATCTTCCCCGTTCGCTTGCAGTTACAAGCTTTCAATCCAGGGGAAGCACTCAAATCAATTAAAGAGCAACTGCGTCAAATCCCAAAACGGGGTATAGGTTACGGCATCTTGCGTTATCTGAGTTCAGATGAAACAACACGAGCAAAGCTGGAATCCCTGCCTCAAGCAGAAATTAGTTTTAATTACCTGGGGCAGTTGGATCGAGGACAATCAGAACCCTCCCTCTGGACACTGAGCAACAGTGGCTCAAATCACAGTCCATTAGGAAACCGTCGCTATTTGCTAGAGATAGACGGATTCATCAGTGCGGGCAAGTTGCAATTTGAGTGGACGTACAGCGAGAAGGTGCATCAACGCGCCACAATTGAACGTTTGGCTCAGGGGTTTATTGAGGAATTGCGATCACTTATTACCCACTGTCAGTCACCAGAGACAGAAGGCTACACTCCTTCAGACTTCCCAGCCGCCAGATTGAATTCTAATCAGCTTGATAAATTCATGAAGAAAATCAAACAATCCAGTCGGGGGTAGGGTAGTGGAAAATATCGCAGATATCTATGAGCTTTCGCCCATGCAGCAAGGGCTGCTTTTCCACAGCCTTTATGCACCTGATTCGGGGGTGTATTTCAACCAATTTAGCTGCACGATTGAGGGCAATCTCAATGTTGCAGCATTTCAACAAGCTTGGCAGCAAGTAGTAGAAAGATACCCAATTTTACGGACTGCTTTCTATTGGGAAGAATTAGAGAAGCCGTTGCAAGTCGTCCATCGGCAAGTCGAAATCCCTTGGCAACAGCACGATTGGCGACATTTATCTGCAACCAAGCAGCAAGAGCAGTTAGCGACTTTTCTAAAAGGCGATCGCGAGCAGGGTTTTGAACTGAATCAAGCGCCACTAATGCGCTGTATCCTGATTCAATTTACTGACGATACTTACCAATTTATCTGGAGCCATCATCATCTGCTAATTGATGGTTGGTCGTTGCCGATTATCCTCAAGGAAGTTTTTGCATTTTATGATGCGTTTGACCAAGGAAAAGAGTTATATCTGCCTACGTCACGCCCTTATCGAGACTATATCATTTGGCTGCAACAGCAAGACCTTTCTCAAGCAGAAGCGTTCTGGCGGCAAGAACTGCAAGGCTTTACTGCTCCCACCCCTTTAGCTGTAGGGAAAGCCGCAAATTTATCCAACCACAAACCAACCTACGCCGAACAAGATCTGCAATTATCACAAGCGATCGCAACTGAACTACAATCGGTGGCTCGACAGCATCGCCTAACTTTAAATACCCTGGTACAAGGGGCTTGGGCGTTTCTATTAAGTCGCTACAGTGGTGAAGCGGAAGTTGTATTTGGGGCTACAGTCTCCGGTCGCCCGAATAGCCTACCCAAGGTGGAATCGATGGTGGGGCTATTTATTAATACTCTACCAGTACGAGTGCAAGTACCAGGAGACGCTTCCCTATTGCTTTGGCTGCAACAGTTGATGCAACAGCAGGTAGCGCGGGAACCCTATTCCTATAGTTCTCTCGTGGAAATTCAGGGATGGATTGATGTTAAGCGCGATTTGCCTTTATTTGAGAGCATTTTAGGATTTGAGAATTATCCAGTTGATGCATCTATACAAGAATTAAGCGACAACTTAACTATTAGCAACGTTCACATTGTTGAGCGCACAAACTATCCCCTCTCTGTGATTGTTCTGCCTGGTACAAAATTAGGGGTGCGGATGATCTACGACTGTCATCGCTTTGACGATAGCACCATAAAGCGGATGCTAGGGCATTTCCAGACATTGCTAGAAGCGATCGCCACTAACCCCCACCAACGTCTGTGTGATTTACCCCTACTCACCCCAACAGAACGCCATCAAATGCTTGTAGAGTGGAACAACACCCAAGCAGATTATCCTAAAAATCAGTGTATTCATGAGCTATTTGCCGCTCAAGCTGAAAAAAAACCAGATGCAGTAGCAGTAGTCTTTGAAAACCAACAGCTTACCTACCACGAACTAAATTGCCGTGCCAACCAACTCGCACACTATCTGCAAAAGTTGGGTGTTAAACCAGAGGTTTTGGTTGGTATTTGTAGCGATCGCTCTATTGAGATGGTAGTCGGGATGCTAGGTATTCTCAAAGCGGGTGGAGCGTATCTGCCTTTAGATCCCAGCGACCCCCAAGAGCGTCTAACCTTCATGCTAAACGATGCTCAAGTATCCGTCCTTTTGACCCAGAAGCAGTTGCTAGAAGAATTACCTGAGTTGCAGGCAATACTTAAGCAGAATTCCTCCATTCCAAATCCCCAAGTAATCTGTTTAGATGCAGATTGGGGGGCAATCTCCCAAGAAAGCGAGACAAATCCTGTTAGCCCAGTTACAGTCGAAAATTTAGCCTATGTTATCTACACGTCAGGCTCTACAGGTCAGCCTAAAGGAGTTGCTATTCCTCATAAAGGGCTACTCAACTTAGTATTCTGGCATCAACGTACATTTAAGATTACTCCATCAGACCGAGCCACGCAGTTAGCCAGAATCGCTTTTGATGCGTCAGTCTGGGAACTATACCCTTATCTTGCCGCTGGAGCAAGCGTTTATCTGGTTGAGTCGGAAATTATTCACTCACCCGTTGCTCTACGAGATTGGTTAATATCTCAAGAAATTACGATCGCGTTTGTACCCACACCACTAGCAGAAAGCTTATTTACTCTGGAATGGTCGGATTCAGCGTTGCGAATCATGCTCATTGGAGGGGATAAGCTACATCAATATCCATGGGCTTCTCTGCCCTTTAAGGTCATCAATAACTATGGCCCTACCGAAAATACGGTGGTGACAACATCAGGGCTGATGCTTGCCGACGAACAAGGCAATGGTACACCTGGAATTGGTCGTGCGATCGCCAACACTCAACTTTATGTTTTAGATCAATTTCTCCAACCTGTTCCCATCGGCATTACTGGCGAACTGTACATCGGCGGTGCAAGTTTAGCACGAGGCTATCTCAATCGACCTGAACTGACTGCCGAACGGTTTATCCTAAATCCCTTTAGCAATGATCCTGAGTCTCGTTTGTATAAAACAGGGGACTTGGTGCGGTATCAACCTGACGGCAATCTTGAGTTTTGCGATCGCATCGATTATCAAGTCAAAATTCGCGGCTTCCGCATCGAGTTAGGCGAAATTGAGGCATTACTGAGACAGCATCCCACCGTTCAAGAAGCGATCGTTATTGCCAGAGAAGATGTACCGGGTAACCCATACTTAGCCGCCTACATTGTCCCTAACCCATCCCCATCCTCTGCGAAGGAGTTACGCAACTGGCTTAAGCAGAAGTTGCCAGAGTACATGATGCCTTCAGCCTATGTCATGTTAGAGTCCCTACCTCTAACTTCCAATGGTAAGATAGACCGCCGTGCCTTACCTGCATGCGATCGCGCTAGTCTGGCGAAAGCAGCCACGATTGTTCCCCCCCGTGACGCCTTAGAACGGCAACTGGTGCATATTTGGGAAGAAACATTAGAAATCTCCCCCATCGGAGTACAAGACAACTTCTTTGAACTCGGTGGTCATTCTCTTGTAGCCGTTCGCCTCATGGCTCAAATCCAGGAGCAATTTGAAAAGAATCTCCCGCTGGCAACGCTTTTCCAAGCCGGAACGATTGAACAGATGGCAAGGCTACTTCGTCAGGAAAACGCCGACCTACCCTGGTCTCCCTTAGTGCCAATTCAGTCGAATGGCTCTAAACGACCGTTTTTCTGCGTACCTGGGGCAGGGGGTAACGTCATTTACTTGTATGCTTTAGCCCATCATCTAGGTTCTGACCAACCGTTTTATGGACTGCAAGCATCAGGACTGGATGGAAAATCACAGCCATACACCAGAATTGAAGATATGGCTGCCCAATACATCGAAGCCATACAATCCTTACAGCCAGAAGGCCCCTATCTTCTCGGCGGTCATTCCTACGGGGGACAAGTTGCCTTTGAGATGGCGATTCAGTTAGAAAAGCTAGGGCATAAGGTCGCTCTCTTAGCGATTTTAGATACTCCAGCACCACTTCCTGGCAGTCAGTCAACGGTTGGGATGGATTGGGACAACGCGAGATGGTTGACTCAGATTGCTGGTTTAGTAGAACGCCTGTACGAAACAAATCTGGAGGTATCTTACGAAATCCTCCAATCCTTAGAGCCAGACAAGCAATTTAACTATCTCAAGCAAGGACTGGAACGGGTGAACTTGCTCCCTCCTGAGGCGGGTACAACCCAGGTTCGCGGACTTGTGGAAGTTTACAAGGCAAATCTTCAAGCCCATTATGTGCCACAGGACATTTATCCGGGTCGAATTACTCTTTTCCAATCTAGCGAGGAGCATCCCAAGGATTTTGATAGTCAGGAATCTGCTGAAATCTTGCGGGAGCCACAGTGGGACTGGAGCCAGCTTTCTACTCAACCGATAGAGGTTTATCACATCCCTGGCGACCATATTGCGATGATGGTTGAGCCTCATGTGCGGGTGCTAGCTAACCAATTGCGAGATTGCCTGGAACAAGCACAACTGCTAGTTAGATAACCTAGAGATGCTGCGCCGTTTAGCGATCGCACCCACCTTCACTTAATTTTACAAACCCTCTCTTAATAAATTAAAACCCGCGCTGTTAAGAAGCGTGGACACATACTCCTAATGCCTGAGAGTTGGGGGAGTTGACTCAGGTGTGCTGTAATGGGATCGTGGGAGATTACACACCGCAGCTAACTTCCGGTAGTTGGGTAGAGATGCCACCCTTATCTCGATGCCTAAGAGCGTGCATTAACCGCAACGTTTTTTAGGCTAGCGAGTGAGTGTCATTACTAGTTGCGCGTCCTGAGACTTTATCCTGAAAGACCTTTCATGCAGACCAAAGCTTTTAGTGAGCTTTTCCCCCTGTTCAACACTGCCAATCCAGAGACATTAGACTGGCTGCTATCTGTTGTAGTTGAGCACGAATACCCAGCAGACCGCGCTGTCTTGATGGAAGATGCCTGGGGTAATGCCGTTTACTTTATCGCTTCTGGCTGGGTGAAAGTCCGACGCCTCTATGGAGAGGATGCCGTCACCCTAGCAATTTTGGGTAGAGGAGATTTTTTTGGAGAAATGGCAATTCTCGATGAATCTCCTCGTTCTACAGATGTCGTTGCCCTGTCTGATGTGCAGTTGCTGAGTGTCTCTGCTCAACGATTCATTCAAACCCTCTTCAGAGACCCCCAACTGCACCACCGAATGTTGCAGCTTATGGTCAAGCGGCTGCGCTTTACCAATCTTCGCGTTCAACGACGCCACCAGCCTCCAGCCGTCAAGCTGGCGAATACTCTGATCAGCTTGGCAGAGAATTACGGTCAAGCGACTGAAGACGGAATGGAAATTTTTAACATTCCCTCTAAAGATTTGGCGGATGTCACCGATATCACCGTTGATGACACCAACAAAATTATCGAAAAGCTTGAGAGTAAGGGCTGGCTTAAGATTGACTCGACAAATCAGACACTTTATTTAGTCAATACCAAGCAATTAACTCATTTAGCAGGGCGAGTATAGGATTTAGTTATTAGTTGGCGATCGCTAAATGGTGTTTTGATGCTCTTAGCTGTCCCGATTAATTTCATCCTTCAAACTTTCTCCCTCTCTATTGATAACGGACACATACAGAATGACTGAAGCAATAACGGTTCCCGCCAGTCGCCACAACCGCACCCTACCGACGATTTCCTATGAGGTTGCCATGCCTCAGCCCCAGTCCCATTTGTTTGAGGTGACGTTGCAGGTGGCGTGGCAAGAGTCGTTACTGGACTTGAAGATGCCCGTGTGGACGCCCGGTTCTTATTTGGTGCGGGAGTATGCCAAGCATCTCCAAGATTTTACGGCCGAGACTAGCGATCGCCAACCGTTACCCGCCCGAAAAGTCGGCAAAAATCACTGGCAAGTTGAGACAGGGGAGGCGGCGGAAATAACGGTACGTTACCGCATCTTCGCCAACGAGCTAACGGTGCGAACCAATCACCTCGACAGCACCCACGGCTACTTTAACGGTGCGGCGTTGTTCTGCTTCATTCCTGGCTGGGAAAACGAACCGATTCAGGTGACAATTGTGCCGCCCAAACCGGAGTGGCAAGTCACAACACCTTTGCCACCTGTGCGGGGAAAAGCCAACACCTTCTCGGCGTCCAATTTTGATGCCTTGGTTGATAGTCCCTTTGAGATTGGAACCCAGCGCTTGTATGACTTTGAGGTGAGGGGATTACCGCATCAGTTGGCGATTTGGGGACGGGGAAATGCGAATCCAGAGCAGATTATTGAAGACACTAAAAAAATTATTGAGGTAGAAGCCGACTTATACGGGGAACTACCGTATAAACAATATCTATTTTTATTGCACCTTGCCTCTAGTGGTTTTGGAGGATTAGAACACAAGGATTCTTGTTCGCTGATTTACCCCCGTTTGGGATTTCGGACAACGGAAAAGTACAACCGCTTTATGCAGTTGGTGGCGCACGAGTTTTTCCACCTGTGGAATGTGAAGCGGATTCGTCCCAAGGTGCTGGAGAAGTTCAACTACGAGCAGGAAAGCTATACTACCTCGCTCTGGTTTTGCGAGGGGACGACGAGTTATTACGACTTAGTTATTCCCTATCGGGCAGGAATTTATGATAGCAAGGCGTTCTTAGAAGGCTTGAGTAAAGAAATTAGCCGAGTGCAAGCCATACCGGGACGGAAGGTGCAGCCTTTGAGCGAGTCTAGTTTTGATGCCTGGATCAAGCTGTATCGCCGGGATGCCAATAGCGACAACTCTCAGATTTCCTACTACTTAAAAGGGGAAATGGTGTCATTTTTGCTAGATTTGCTGATTCGGGCGCGATATGGAAATACGCGATCGCTTGATGATGTGATGCGCCAAATGTGGCAGCAGTTCGGTAAGGAGGAAATTGGCTTTACTGAAGAACAGCTACGTCATCTCCTACAATCAGTCGCGGGTGTCGATTTGAGCGATTTTTTCCGTCAGTACGTCGATGGCACGGCAGAATTGCCTTTTAATGAGTATCTAGAACCCTTCAGCTTAAAGGTGGTAGAGGTCGAGGAAGAACCCACCCCCTACCTTGGCGTAACGCTACAGAGTAACAACGGGCGAGATTTAGTCAAGTTTGTAGACAGCAGTTCTCCTGCGGGTGTAGCGGGAATTGATGCTGGCGATGAGTTGCTGGCGATTGATGACTTGCGGGTGACAACAGAACAATTAAGCGATCGCCTCAAAGACTATAACCCTGGCGACACTATCCAAGTCAGCGTTTTCCATCACGACGAACTCCATACCTTCCCCGTTACGTTAGGAACACCTCAGTTTAGTCGCCACCAAATTGTTCCCATCGAAAAGCCCACCGCCGCTCAACAAAAAAACTACATCGGATGGTTGAAATAAACTCTCTCTGCTTCTCTAATTCCTCTAGCTAATTCGTCATCATCATGGATGTTTTTCTGCCCATTGCTTACTTACGTAACCAATTTATCCCCTTTAGCGAAGCCAATGTTTCTATTGCTACCCAGGCATTAAACTACGGAACCGGAGCGCTTGGCGGATTGCGCGGCATCCCCGATCCGCAAGATCCATCACAAATTTTACTATTTAGATTAGAGCGGCACTGTCAACGACTAAGCAACAGCGCTAAGTTCCTGCATTACGACTTATCGGCTATTAAAATTCAGGAATTGATTGTTGATTTTGTCAAAAAAAACAAACCTGAAAAATCCTTTTATATTCGACCATTTGTCTATTCATCAGGTTTAGGTATTGCACCAAGATTGCACAAAGTCGAAAAAGATTTTTTCATTTATGGACTAGAACTTGGGGATTATCTTCCAGCGGAAGGTATTAGTTGCCGCATTAGTTCCTGGTATCGCCAAGAAGAACGCAGCTTACCGCTGAGAGGCAAACTGAGCGCTGCTTACATTACCTCAGCATTAGCCAAAACTGAAGCCGTAGAATCTGGCTTTGACGAAGCAATTTTGATGAATTCTCAAGGGAAAGTCAGCGAAGCTTCTGGGATGAATATATTTATAGTCAGAAACGGTCAACTGATTACTCCCGGATTTGAGCAGGATATTTTAGAAGGAATTACTAGAGATAGTGTCCTAAAAATTGCCCAGGATTTAGGAATCAAAACAATTGAAAGACCTGTTGATAAATCCGAGCTTTTTATTGCAGATGAAGTCTTTTTAAGTGGAACGGCTGCTAAGGTTGTTTCTGTAAAAAGAATTGAAAACTATGAGCTGCCAGAATCTTACCTGATTGCAGAAAAGATCAGAGAAAAGCTGGTAGCCATTACAGAAAACCGCGATCCAAATTATTCTGATTGGGTGTATCCAATTTCTATTAATTAATTTAGGAGACACCTAGCTTTTCTATTTAGCTTATAAAGGAAAACTAGCCATGTCAAACATAAAAAAACAGATCATAAAAATGGAGATGAAATTTCATCTTACATATTTTCTAGTCATGCCTGAATACTTAATACCTAATCCTCAATGAGCGCTGAAATTATTTGTGTTGGGACAGAATTACTACTAGGCGAAATTCTTAATAGCAATGCTCAATTTTTGGCACAAGAGCTAGCAACGCTGGGAATTCCTCACTATTACCAAACAGTGGTGGGAGATAATCCAGAGCGTCTGAAACAAGTATTGAAGATTGCCAGCGATCGCTCTCGTATTCTCATCCTCACAGGTGGTTTAGGGCCAACACCGGATGACTTAACCACAGAGACAATTGCTGATTTTTTTGACACTTCCTTAGTAGAACGCGCCGATCTCCTCGAAGAGATTGCCCAGAAGTTTGCCTCTAGAGGGCGGAAGATGACGCCCAACAATCGCAAACAAGCCTTGATTCCCCAGGGTGCGGAAGTGCTCCCCAACCCTACAGGGACGGCTCCTGGCATCATCTGGCAACCCCGTCCGAATTTGGCTATTCTCACCTTTCCAGGTGTCCCTTTGGAGATGAAGCGGATGTGGGAAGATACCGCCATTCCCTTTCTCAAAGCTCAGGGCTGGGGTCAGGAAATTATTTATAGCCAAGTCTTAAGATTTTGGGGAATCGGGGAGTCGGCTTTAGCGGAAAAAGTATCGTCCTACTTCAATTTATCTAATCCCACCGTTGCTCCCTATGCCGGACAAGGGGAAGTTCGCTTACGAGTATCTGCCAAAGCGTCATCCGAAGCAGTAGCGCGGGAGTTAATTGAGCCTGTAGCCAAACAACTCCAAGAAATTGGCGGACTCTACTATTTTGGGAGTGACACAGATACCCTAGCGTCGGTAGTCGGTCAGTTGCTACGGGGATCAGGGGAAACACTGAGTGTTGCCGAATCCTGCACCGGAGGCGGTCTGGGGCAAACGCTCACGGAGATTTCCGGCAGTTCTGACTATTTTCTGGGAGGGGTGATTTCCTATGACAACGCGGTGAAAACATCGGTTTTAGGAGTCAATCCTCAGGATATAGGCTCCGATGGTGCGGTGAGTGAATCAGTAGCAAAACAAATGGCAACAGGCGTGCGATCGCTTCTCCAAACCACTTGGGGACTAAGCATTACAGGTATTGCTGGCCCTAGCGGAGGTACAGAAACTAAACCCGTTGGGCTAGTTTACATCGGATTAGCTGGGCCGGGGGATGAAGTAGAAGGCGTTCGGTATCAACTTGGAGAAAACCGCAGTCGATCTTCCATCCGTCATGCGAGTACTTGTAACGCCCTCGATTTACTGCGGCGTCGTTTATTGCGCCCCTAGCTCTTACGCATCTGATTTAGTAATGAGGGAATAGAGGGATGGAGTGAACCAATAACCTCGTTCATACTTCATCCTTCACCCTTCACACTTCATACTTCCCTCATCTATCCTGCCTTTGGGTTCTTCGCCTCTACATTTGGGGGAACATTCGCCCCTTCTTGGGTAGGATGACCGCTTATTGGCGGGTGTGTTAATGTTAGGTTAATAATAAGAAATGCAACGGTTTTTCAAACTGGTGTTGAAGTAAAAATCCTGGCTAGGCTGAGATTGATCGTTTTCCGCTTAAACACGGATTTTTTGATCGATTAAGCTGACCTAAGATAAAAAGAAGACACAGCTTGTCTCATAGGAGCCTTCTGTTTGATGGAATACCTCGAAAAAGTTCTGGAGAAACTAAAAGAGTGGGCGCGTAGGCTCATTGAGACCTTACATGGCCCAGAATCCCAACCAGAACCGGAACTCATTCCCATTCCTGTGGATGAACCCCGGCGTCGTCGGTAACAATTGCAGTGCCTTCGGAACCTTTGTGTTGGTTGAATATCCTGGTTCTACATGGGCCTAATTTGAACTTGTTGGGACGCCGAGAACCAGGGATTTACGGTTCGGTCACTCTCACTGAAATTAATCGTCTGTTAGAGGCGGAAGGACAAGGGCTGAAAGCCAAGATTCTTGCCGTTCAGTCTAATCATGAAGGGGTGTTGGTTGATGCCATTCATGAAACCTTAGGGCAGCAACAAGGGCTTTTGATTAATGCTGGTGCCTATACCCATACCAGTGTTGCCTTACGGGATGCGATCGCGGCTGTGAAGATTCCCACAGTGGAAGTTCATCTCAGTAATATTTACCAACGGGAAGTTTTTCGCCATCATTCCTATATTGCGCCTGTCGCCATCGGACAGATTAGCGGTTTTGGAGCTGAAAGCTATCGTCTAGGGTTACAGGCACTAGTTAACCACCTCAGAGAATTGCAACGAGACTAATTTCGTTTATTCTCTGGGCTTTTGGAGTGCGGATTTGGCAGCGACTACTCTCAGAAGGGTGATGTTAAAGGTAGAGCCGACGCTGAGTTGCTGAAAGTCACTCAATTTTAATGCCGTTTCCAAGTCAGAATCACTCCTATCAGAGCTGATAACAATAAAAACCATACTCCAAAGGCAATATTTGTCGCCTTTTTAGCGCGATAGACTTGCCACCATTCGCCAGGTGCTACTTTCTGTAGCAATAAGGTGCCGACGCTTGCCAAATTCAAGCAAGTTAGGTTTGTTAGCACTAGCAGCATTGCACCGCCAGCAATCTCCCATTCTCCTGAACCCAGCAACATACCAAAGGTTACTAATGGGGGCAATAAGGCTACAGATACCATGACCCCCACGATCGCACTTGTCTCGCCGGCAGTCAACGAAATTGCTCCAGCAATTCCCGACGCCAAAGCCAAAACTACATCGGCTAAACTTACCTGCGTTCGGAAGGCAATCTCTGGTAAATCAGGATTGATGGGAAAGAAACGTCCGATCAAGATTGAAAGCGAAAGCGATACAAAAATGCCCACGCTACCAACTTTAACTGTACGTAATGCTAGTGCCATATCCCCTAAGGTGGTCGCTACCGCTAATGCCATATTTGGTTTTAGCAATGGTGCAATTACCATAGCGCCGATGATTACCGCTTCACTGCTCCTCAGTAAGCCAATGGCGGCAATTGTGGTGGAGAGAAATACCATTAAAATTGGCGTCCAAGACAATCTGACACTTTCAGCCACAGCGACATAGAGTTCTTCCCGATTAATGCGTGGGAACGGGGTGTCAGAGTTTTCCCCATTTTGGGCAAAGTCGGGTTCAGATACGGCAGATTCAATCAGTTCCGGGCGTGGTATGGAGGCTTCCACAGGCAGTATCAGCAGGCGAAAACCCTCTACTCCAGAAAATTTTTGTCCTAGACAATCAATCAGAGGTTCAACTTCTTTTGAGTAGACGAGGATTTTTACAAGCAGTTGATGATTCTCTAAATGTTCGTGCCAAATGCCGAGAAATGAGTAATTTTCGAGCAAATCTTCAATGCGATCGCCTGTTTCATCTGGCAAAAAAACTTCAATTAAACGTAAGCTCATTAGGGCTGACTTCTGACTAGGGATGGGTAACTTGTGATTGTCGCTTTTGCCATACTATGGCGAAAGTAAGCGATAGGTTTTGACTGATAGAAGGAACTAATGCAGTATTCTCTATTGAGCCGCTTTCGGGGGGCATTGTTAGGCTGCTTGATTGGAGAAACTTTTGGGGATCGGGTGGGTGGACGGTGGCAAAGTATGCCATCGGGGTTACTTAAGGATGCCTCACCACCTACAGTGGCATCAGGTTGGACTCAGGTGGCAGCAATTGGCATCGACAGTCTGGTGCGTTGTGGGGGACTGAATTTAGAGGATTGGGGAGGGGCGGCGAAAACAACAGTAAAGTCGCTTCTGGCAACTCACAGCCCTAAGGTGGTGAGTCTGAGTGAAGCCGCGATCGCCACGTTACCCGTAGCCCTGTTTTTCCATGAAGATACTGTTAAGCAGCGCGATATGCTTAACCAATCCGCCTCGTTTTGGCAAGGGGAATCCGAGGCGTCCGTAGCAATCCTCACCTTGGGAGAGGCGATCGCTTCTGCTCTGAAAGAACAACTGCATCCCCACACCTTAATTCCTCGCCTCTTAGCTAATGGAGCGATGCCAGATTCACTGGTTGCTCAAGAGCTAGAAGAGGTACAGTTCCTGATTAACAAAGGTGCAGGCTTAGATAGGGCGATCGCGCAGTTTCGTCGTCAGCCTGCGACACCGACAAAAGCGATCGCGCTGGCGTTTTACTGCTTCCTTAGTACTCCCGAAGACTTTCGCCTTAGCGTCACCCGTGCCGTCCGGATCAGCCATCAACAGCAAACAATTGTAGCTCTGACTGGGGCTTTATCAGGTGCTTATAATAGTCTTGCTGGGATTCCTATCGGCTGGCGTCTAGCTTCAACTTATTCAAGTAGCGATATGGGGATGTTGAAACTCGCAGAGCGCCTTTTTGCCGTATGGTCAGGAGTCTATGATGATAGGGCAGCGGAACGTTGCTTTGTGGCGGCAGTAGCAGCACCCTACGTTATTCAGCGCCGTTCGCGACCGCTCTAGAGTTTAACCCGTCAATTGTGTTTTTTTCGTAACTACTTCTAACTACTTAGTTAGGGGGATAGGCATTTTTCCCTCTGGTTTTGTAAGGTAGGAACAAGTGTATTCAAACGCTAGGCTCTATCAATAGAAATCTATAGACTCGATTGCAGTAAGACACCTATACCCAAACTAATTAACTTGGGTACTTCCACCGCTCCTGTCGCCTGAAATGGCAATTTTATGGTATGAAAACGCTTCACTCGTTGACGCAGCAGCTCGATCGTTTGCGGCGGACAACTCAGCCGATTCGCAGCCTATTGTCATTTGGGGAGGTTGAGGCATCAGTGGATACCAATACCTCAGAACTTCAGGCTCAAAAACGGGCAATTTTGTCCCAGCGTCAGCATTCTGCAACACGGCGGTCACAAAGAAGCGATCGCCAACGTTGCCCCTCCTCAATGATGTGGGTAGTTGCAGTTGTTTCCCTCACCAGCGTAGGGGGAAACCGCTTCTACAACCAGCCGGGACTAAATGTCAGTACCATCGCTCCCCAAACAATCCGCGCCCCTCAGGATGCCACAGTTGAGGACACTAAAACCACCGAAGAAAAACGCAAAGCAGCACGGACGGGTTTTGTCCCCGTCTTGATGATCGACCGAACTTATACCGATCAGATCTATCAAAATTTGCAACAATCCCTGGATGAAGCTGACCAAGTGCGGTCAGTAGCGGGTGCGTTTCCCTTTGTTGCTCCGGCTGTTTTGTCAACGTCTAGCCAACAATACTTACGGAGTAGCGAAGATTGGGAGTGGCAGGCGGTGATGAATGCCGTCAAGATTAGCCCAGACAAAGCCTCACCTTCACCAGACTTGTTAGTCCCCAACCAGACAAATTCAGAGACAGAAAGAAAATTAGATCTAGCATTTTTTCAAACGGTGACCGAGCTGAAAACCTACCGAGCGGCAAATTCAGCGATCGCATTTAATGACCTCATCAGCTTAATATCTCAATCCCGTCAGCGTTATGCCCAAGCGGTTAAGCAGCTTAAAGCACCAAGGGCAGAAAAAGCCAATAGCCGTTACGAAGTAACATTGCTGGAGCTATCCGATACAGATTGGGAACAGACACAAGATGGCATTCACCAAGCAGCGACGCGAATGCTTACCCAGGGAATTCCGCGAGGATTGCCCAAGTCAATTCTCAAAGAGGCGGTAAGGCTACAAGTCGGTATGGTGATTCCCACCGGAACCGAATCGCTAGCCACTCAGCTTTTAACCGAGGTTTTGCAACCCAATTTAGTTGAGGATAAGGAACAAACTAAACAACGGGCAGAACAAGCCGCCCAAGCTGTGCCACCACAATTGGTCACAATCAAGCAGGGAGAGGTGATTGTTGAATCGGGAAAAGCAATTAGTCAGGCAGATTTTGTGCTGCTCGATCATTTCGGCTTGAGTCGTCGGCAAACAAACTGGCTGGGTTTAGCCGGGTTTGGCTGTTTTGTGACAGGTGCCGTCGGCGTTTTTGTCTTGGTGGAACGGCGCTTTTCTATGGCACTGCGACGCCGTGACTATATTTTAATTTTGCTTTTGAGCCTGAGCACCCCCCTGATCGCCGCCTTTAATTTTCCTTACAGCAGCCTACCTGCTGTTGGTTTATTAATAGGCAGCTTTTACGGTTCACCTTTGGGGTTGACCGTCGTCGGGCTGCTAACCGTTGTCGCAGGTACAGGTCTAGAAGTTGCCTGGGAGTCTTTGCTCGCAGGTGCGGCTGGGGGGTTACTGGGTGCGTTCATGGCGGGAAAAACGCGATCGCGTGAAGAACTCGCCCTGTTAGGCGGTGCTGTCGGCTTAACCCAAGGTGCCGTTAACCTGATTGTCAACTTAATCCTGAGTTCGGCAGCAGGAATGATCTGGTATGCCGTGCTTCCTGAAGCGGCTATTTATGGATTATCGGGTTTGGCGTGGAGTATCGTGGCGCTGGGCATCTCGCCTTACCTAGAACGTTTCTTTGACTTAGTAACGCCGATTCGTCTGGCGGAGTTGGCAAACCCCAACCGCTCTCTTTTGAAGCGCCTCGCCACCGAAGCCCCTGGCACCTTTCAGCACACCCTCTTTGTCGCCACCCTAGCAGAAGCCGCCGCGCGAGAACTGCACTGCAATGTAGAACTGGTGCGAACAGGAACGCTTTACCACGACATCGGTAAAATGCACGACCCCTTGGGCTTCATTGAAAATCAGATGGGCGGCCCTAATAAGCATAATGAAATTAATGACCCCTGGAAGAGTGCAGAGATTATCAAAAAGCACGTTACTGAAGGACTGGTGATGGCGCGTAAATACCAGTTACCGAAAGCTGTACGGGACTTTATCCCCGAACATCAAGGAACACTACTAATTTCTTACTTCTATTACCAAGCTCAACAGCTAGTAGAAAAAGAAGGCGAAACTCAACCCGTGCGAGAGTCAGATTTTCGCTACGATGGCCCAATTCCCCAATCGCGAGAAACCGCAGTAGTGATGCTGGCAGATGCTTGCGAGGCAGCATTGCGATCGCTCAAAGATGCCACCCCGGAAACCGCCCTCGCCACAATTTTGAAAATCTTCAAAGCCCGCTGGCAAGATAACCAACTCGTAGACTCTGGGCTAACACGGGAAGATTTATCCCATATTGCCGAAGTCTTCGTCCGCGTCTGGCAACAATCCAATCACCAACGCATCCCCTATCCCAAAGCCGCTCTTAATCCTCAGCCGTTGGTTGGGAATTAGGGGTGATGAGGAGCGGGGGCGCAGGGGAGCGGGGGAGCGGGGGCGCAGGGGTGCAGGGGAGCAAGGGAGCAGGGCAGGGGATAACTACACCCACCCTTCATACTTCATACTTCACCCTTCATACTTCATCCTTCATCCTTTCTCCCCGACTCAGGACTCAGGACTCAAAGAACTACCCCTTCACTCCACTCCCTGCTTCTGTGGGGACAATATAACGCTGCATAAAGAGGAAGAAGAGCAGTACTGGGGCGATGGAGATGACTGAACCTGCTGCAATGAGACGCCAATCGAGAGAAAACGTCCCGGCTAACGTCGCTACGCCTAAGGGAAGGGTGTAATATTCCGGGCGATCTAAGACAATTAAGGGCCAAAGGAAGTCACTCCAGGAGCCGATAAAGACAAAGATAGCTAGGGTGACGAGAGCGGGGCGAATGGCAGGTAGCATCACATGCCACCACAAGCCTAGTTCTGAGCAGCCATCCATGCGTGCGGCTTCTTCAAGTTCCTTGGGGACACCTTGAAAGGCTTGTCGGAGGAGGAAAATACCAAAGGCGGAAGCGATCGCTGGAAAAATTACACCCAAATAGCTATTCCTCAAACCCAACTGCACCGTCAAGATGTACAGGGGAATCATCACGATCTGAAAGGGAATCATGATCGTGGTGACGATCAGCGTGAATATTGCGTCACGTCCCTGAAAATTCAACCGTGCTAAGGGGTAGGCGGCTAGAGAACAAAACAGCAAATTTAAGCTAACCGTTAGTACGGCAACAATGGTGCTATTGAACAGATAACGTCCGAAGGGATTCGTTTGCCAAACCCGGACAAAGTTCTGAACAGTGGGTTCTTGGGGGATGAGCTGGGGAGGAAACTGAAAGATGTTTTCTGTGGGCGACTTTAAGGATGTGCTGATTAGCCAAAGTAGAGGAAACAGCATCAAAAAGGCGATCGCTCCCAAAAACCCATACATAGCAATCGTCTTAAGTTTTGCGTTTCGACCCTTTGCTTTGCTTGAAGGCATGGCTTTGAGTGGTTTTTTCGAGGCAAGATTCATCGCTCAAGGGGATAAAAGTTTACATCTGTACAAACAGCCTGCAAGGGCTTGTCCCACCCATCAGTTGGTAATTCTTGGCAATAAGCAAACTCAAAAACAATGCCAATCGTCGGCTTTTTTGCCCATTCTGGAGAACTAAGCATTCGGTCGTAAAATCCGCCACCGTAACCTAAACGGTAGCCACGAGTGTCACAAGCAACAGCGGGAACCAAAATTAAATCTACCTGATCGGGCGTTAAGGTGGGGGAATCCGGATGCGGTTCGCCAATGCCATAAGACCCAAATTGTAGCGGTTCTCCGGGCTGCCAGCGGTGCCAAATGAGGGATTTATTAACGCAGCGAGGGAATCCCCAGCGGTATTTACTCTCGCTAAACAAGGGGCTGAGGTCGGGTTCTTGGCGAAAGCTGTGATAGGCGAGGATTGTTTGCGCTGGGTGGAATAGAGGGGAGGACTGGAGATGATCAATTAGGCGATCGCTCTTTTGCCGCCATTCCTCTCCAGAGAGAGCGCGGCGCTGCTTGAGTAGCGATCGCCGTAATTGGGCTTTGCTTAGTTGATCTTCAATGGCGTTCTGCATTTAGACGCGATAAGGAATCAGCACAAACTTATATTGCTCCGGCGGAAAATCCCGCAAGTTGCGAGTCACGAGCCTCAAATTATGGATCTCGGCTAAGGCGGCTTGGATGGCATCAGGCAGTTTCCACCCCTGTTCCCGACGCAATGCTGCTGCTAAATCAGCGACTTGCACATCAACCACCAAGGTCGGAAATCGATCCAAAAGCCGCGCCGCTAACTTGGCTTCTGGTGGCTCAAAACCCGTCATCACTTCCGCTCTAGTAATAACAGAAATAGCACTATCTGGTTGATTCTCCCTCAGATAGGCAGTCGCCGCCGGGACATTATTGAAGTGGTCAATCAGGATAACGGAATCTAGCAAGAGCCTCATTACCACTCAGAGCGTATTGACTGCTGGTAAGCCAAACCCTCTTCTTTTTTCCACAGTCCCTGAGTTTGTTCAAGCAGAGTATCAAAAGAAGGAGAGTTGCTTTCATCTTCTTGGCGCATCCGTCGAATGGCTTGACGGATTAAAGCTGCCATTGGCTTTTGAGTTTCTTTGGATTTCTGCTCCAGCCAACGCTTATCTTCCGGGTCAAGGCTAATTACGGTGCGGATCATTGAAGTTAGTAATGATATCATTTGTGCAAAATGATATCACTTTTATGTCCAATTCCCTCCGAATTGCCACTTGGAATCTCGCTCGACCCCGTACCAACGGATGGCAAAAAAATCCTGCTATTCTCCAGAAGCTTCGAGACATCAATGCCGATATCTGGGTGCTGACAGAAACCAATCACGCGATCGCACTGAAAAACACTCATCAAGGCGTTCCCTCCCAAGACTATCCCCCAGAAAGTTATTACCGTCCAGGAGAAAACTGCACAACAATTTGGTCTCGCTATCCCGTGAAGCAGCAGATACCAACAGCAGAGCCATTCACGGCTGTTTGTGCAGAAATCGAGTCTCCCCTAGGAAACCTGATAGTTTACGGCACCATTATCACTTGGGCAGCTGATGGAGTTAGGGAGAGAGAAGCCAAGATGTGGCAACGACACTACGAGTCTATCCACTGGCACGGAAAAAATTGGGCAACACTGAGAAATTCAGAGTTGCCCTTTTGTGTGGCGGGTGACTTCAACGAGTGTCTCCACAAACCTTTCCGGTATGGAACCCCAGAAGGACGAGCATTGCTGGAGCAACAATTGCAACGTAGCAACTTAGTTTGCGTGACTGCCAGCGATGAAATCGGCTACAACATTGACCATATTTGCCTGAGTGCAGACTGGTCAAAGCGCGTGAGTCAGGTGAAGCAGTGGCAAGGCTACTACAAAGAGGGAAGTAAACCCGTTAGTGACCACTTTGGTATCTACGTTGATTTGAGCTAAAGCTTAGAACCTATCGGAACTATCAAGACTGATCGCAAAATTCATCATCTAAGCGGCGTGCTGACGATACCATTCAATCGTATTCTTTAGCCCTTGCTTAAACTCCACCTCAGCCGTAAACCCAAACGCCTGCTTTGCCCGTTCTGTATCTAAACAACGACGAGGCTGACCATTAGGTTGATCCGTTTCCCAAACGATTTCGCCCTTAAAGCCCATCAATTCACAAATTAGCTCAACTAAATCGCGAATTGAGATTTCGTAGCCCGTACCTAAGTTGACAGGTTCTGGGTCATTGTAATGAGTTGTACCCATGACAATACCCCGTGCTGCATCGGTAGAGTAGAGAAACTCGCGGGTAGGGCTACCATCTCCCCACACCGGGAGTTCTTTATCTCCTCGTTGCTGCGCTTCATGAATCTTGTGAATCAAGGCAGGGATAACGTGAGAACTACTAGGATCAAAGTTATCTTCTGGCCCGTACAAGTTTACTGGAAGCAGGTAAATACCATCAAAGCCGTACTGTTGGCGATAGGCTTGCAGTTGCACCAATAGCGCTTTTTTAGCCACGCCGTAGGGAGCATTTGTTTCCTCTGGGTAGCCGTTCCAGAGGTCATCTTCTTTGAAGGGAACGGGAGTGAACTTGGGATAAGCACAAATTGTGCCGACACAGGTAAACTTTTCTACCCCTGCTTGGTACGCCGCATGAATGAGCTGCGTTCCCATCATCAAGTTGTCGTAGAACAGTTCTGCTGGTTTTTCGCGATTTAAACCAATACCGCCGACATGAGCCGCCAAGTGAATCACAATGTCTTGTTGATCGACGGCTTGTTTGCACTTTTCCAAGTCACGGAGGTCGTAGTCGCGCGATCGCGGTACAGTAATTTTTTCTGGATCTGCCCCAGCTTTACATAACTGCTCTACGACTTGACGCCCCAGAAAACCAGCACCACCAGTGACGAGAATTCGTTTGTTGCTCAAATCTAAGGTTGACATCTGTTGTTGTCTTTTGAAGGTAAGAGGTACGGGGCAAGAGGTAAGAGGAAGAAGCCAAATAGCCTCTCTTCCCTCTAACCTCTCACCTATTTTTGACGATCAACTACTTAATAGTGACGCATTAGTCAACCATACTGCCGACGCCTTGACGAATGTAGGCATTATCCTTCATTAGTTGTGCGCTCTCACCATTTGGTGCCTCTAACCCTAGCGCTCGCAAGTCTGCTTCTACCATCAGATACACTAATTCTTTAAAGGTAATAGAGGGTTCCCAACCGAGTTTCTGCTTGGCTTTGGTAGGATCGCCAATTAGTAAATCAACTTCAGCCGGACGTAGATAGCGCTCGTCAAATTCTACGTAGTCGTGCCAGTCTAAATTAACGCAACCGAAAGAAATATCTAGA
This sequence comes from Kastovskya adunca, assembly GCF_059505785.1. Classification (NCBI taxonomy): domain Bacteria; kingdom Bacillati; phylum Cyanobacteriota; class Cyanophyceae; order Coleofasciculales; family Coleofasciculaceae; genus Kastovskya; species Kastovskya adunca. The sequence goes on from NZ_JCACLG010000008.1 coordinate 33,655, forward strand.
AATTCCTCAATGGAATGAGTTTCGCCTGTTGCCACTACATAATCATCGGGCTGCTCTTGCTGCAACATCAGCCACATCGCCTTAACATAGTCTTTGGCGTAGCCCCAGTCCCGCTTAGAGTCGAGATTTCCTAGGAAAATTTTCTTTTGCTTTCCGGCAACAATACGAGCGATCGCGCGAGTAATTTTGCGCGTGACAAACGTTTCTCCTCGACGCGGGGATTCGTGGTTAAACAAAATTCCATTACAGGCAAACAGCCCGTAAGATTCGCGATAGTTGATCGTTTGCCAATGAGCATAAACCTTGGCGCAAGCATAGGGACTCCGGGGATAAAAAGGGGTTTCCTCCTTTTGGGGGATATCCTGTACCTTGCCAAACATTTCCGAAGAACCCGCTTGATAGAAACGGACTTCGATCCCGGTGCGCTGTTGATAGTCCCGAATTGCTTCCAAAAGTCGCAGCGTTCCCATGCCCACCGCGTCTACAGTGTACTCTGGAGAGTCAAAACTGACGCGAACATGGGATTGAGCACCCAAGTTGTAAATTTCTACCGGCTGGACTTCCTCCAAGATCCGACGTAGCGTTGTGCCATCCGTCAAGTCACCGTAATGGAGAAACAAACGCGCCGTTTCATTGTGAGGATCTACATATACATGGTCAATGCGATCGGTGTTAAAGGTAGAAGTCCGTCGGATAATACCGTGGACTTCATACCCTTTTTCAAGTAACAACTCGCTTAAATAGGAGCCGTCTTGACCTGTAATGCCAGTAATCAGGGCTCGCTTGCGTTGTGACATGCTCTATAATTCCTGTAACAAAATGGGCACTCTCGTGAGTGGTTGTTCGCCTTTGGCACCGACCTCCTAACCCTGAAAAGTCAAAAGGCGGCGAATCATTCCCTAAGCTAACTCAAAATTCGCTGCATGGCTCTAGGCAAAATTCAATATTCCTAAGGTATAGCCGCCTTTAAATTGGCAAGTTAAAGCAAGCTACCCTTTAGGCACGGAGGATTGAGTCGCATTTGCTGGTTGGGTAAGATGAAGGGATAGGGGAAAAAACTTGTCTCCTCTTTGGTTTTGTCCCCTTGTCTTTTTGGCAAACACTACGCTTGACCGCTTAGTGTTAGTAAGCGCCATTATTCCTCGGAATAACGATCACACCGATAGTTTTAATAATCAGCCACAAATCTAGCCAAAAGTTTTGGCAGTTGACATAGTAAACATCAATCTGGATACGGCGGCTGTAGGGAATATCATTGCGCCCAGAGACCTGCCATAAGCCAGTAATGCCGGGGCGAATCGTCAGTACCTTATGCATATAACGCCCGTATCTGGGTAATTCCTCAGGAACAAGGGGGCGAGGGCCCACGATACTCATATCTCCTTTTAAAACATTTAGAAATTGGGGAAATTCATCTAGACTCGTTACCCGGAGGAATTTCCCGATCGCTGTTATTCGCGGATCGTGCTTGAGTTTAAAATTATCCTCAAATTCCTGACGTAACTGGGGCGATTCTTCTATCATCTCCAGCAACACTTCATCGGCCTTATCCACCATTGTGCGGAATTTGATACAGCCGAAGTGCTTGTGATTCTTCCCAACACGCTCCTGAACATAAAAAATCGGGCCTGGTGAACTGATGGCAATCAACAACCCCAGGATGAGATACAGCGGAGCGCAAAGGATGAGAACCGATAAGGAAAACAAAATATCAAAAGTTCGTTTAGCGAAAGCACCGTCTAGACAAAAGAGAACTTTGTTTCTCTGTTTGCTTCTGGCTGCAAGGGGCTGGAAGCCTTTCTTGACATATGCCTGAAATATCTTGACGGAGATCAGTTGGCTCTGGGCAGTCATCTTACTCCTTGATTTCACACCACACAGTCACGATCATAAAGCCACAGGACGCTGGCGATAGCGTCTAGAGTTCCAAAAACTGAGATTGATTGTGAGAAAACCGCAACTGATGATGCTGATAACAGCGTTTTAGGAAACTCACGTAACGATTGCCAAAAACTTCCGGGGCAAAGGATTCGGCATGTAATCGACTCAATTGGGGGCTAAACTGCCGTTCGTGAGCCTCAAAACTTTCAACAGCCTCAATTAAAGATGTTTCCGTCTGGTGGTCAAAAAACAAACCTGTTCCTTTATCGGCATGTTGCCGAATATCACGAATGGTTTCTAATGCACCACCCGCTTTGTAGGCAATGACGGGTGTGCCACAAGCTTGTGCTTCCACTAAACCAATTCCAAAGTCTTCATAAGCCGCGTATACAAAGGCTTTGGCTTTTGCCAAATACTGCTCAACTACATGATCTGGCTGAAAACCTAGCACTTGTACGTTAGGTTGTGCAAGTTTACGAATCAATTTTAATTCCGGTCCGTCGCCAATTACTACAAGAGGGCGTCCTAGCTGATTAAATGCTTTGACAATAAGAGATACTTGCTTATAACTCACTAACCGGGAAACGGTGAGGTAAAAATCTTCTTTTTGGGTTTGTAAAGAAAAACGCTCTACATTCACCGGGGGATAGATCACTTCCGCAGGGCGTCGATAGCAACGCCAGATGCGACGAGCGGTGTGTTGGGAGTTGGCGATAAAGTAGTCTACTCGATTGGCAGAAATTACATCCCACTGACGCAAGCGGTGGAGGAGATCCCGTGTCAGGTAGCTAGGAAGACCGCGTCCTAGGCGGCTAGCGTTGAGGTAGTCGAAGGTTAAGTCCCAGGCGTAGCGCATGGGGCTATGACAATAGCAGATGTGGAGTTGTTGCGGTGTTGTCAGGACTCCCTTGGCAACGGCATGGGCAGAGGAAAGGATGACGTCGTACTCCCGCAGGTCTAGCTGTTCAATGGCTAGAGGTAGAAGCGGCAGATATTTTTGTACACCGTTTCGTGCTAAGGGAAAGTGTTGTAGGAAGGTAGTACCAATGGAGCGTTTGAAGAGGTAGCTTTGAGGATTGGTTGATTCAAAGTCGATTAGGGAATATAAATCGGCATCAACATTTTTGAGAATTTCTCGGACAACTAGTTCAGAACCGCCAGTGGCTTTGGGGGTTAACCACTCGTGGACAAGGGCATGTTTCAAGGATATTTACGCAGAACGCTGCATCACCGTTAAGAGCTTATCTCAAAGGTGATAGATTAGCGATCGCCTTCTCTTGGCTCAGTTTGTCTCAAATACTTGAAGCGCTATACCACCTTAACTTCCAGCGCAGTAAGTATTAATATCGGTAACTAACTGTTTTTCAGGAGTCGTAGCTTGTTGCAAATTGCTTAGGGCTTTTTCAGCAGCGGGACGGTCTTTTTTTTCAAAGGCTGCGATAAAGTTGCGAGTAGCTTTACTGGTATCGCGGTACATATTAATAAAACCTGCTTGATAGTCCTTAAGCTTGGCATCTGTTAGCTCAAGAGATTCCATTTCTTTAGAGGCTTGTTCCATCGAATCTGCTGCCTGGAGCATCGCCTTGGGGTCACTGGTTTGACCGCCATTGGTGACGGATTTTGTTTTTGTAACGGCTTGATTTGCCACCTCAATAATCCTGCTGCACTGAGCAGTTTTGCTCTCACTGCAACCTAAAATTAAAACGCTAAGGGCAGCCGCCGCAGGAAAAATGACGGCATTCCGACGAAGAAAGAACATTAAGACTCTCCTAACGAATATTCGCACTCTCGTTTTAGTAGCACATTTTTTGACGGTTTGTTTGTTGTTCCTCTAGTTCGGGATGCTTCACTGATTAGCGACGTTAGGAGCATCTTGAGGATTGGGGAAGATGTTGATCGCCAGCAAGTATTAGCACCATGAACCAAAGTGCCATTCGCAATTAATGATTATCCCCAGCTTCAATAGCAGCGGTAAAGCGTTGCAATGTTTCTGTAAGTAGAGACAGTTGCTCTAGAGAATGGTTTTGCGTTTCCGCCAGGGTTTGGACGGCATCACTCAACGCAAAGAGCTGATAACCCTGCTGTTGGACTTGATGTCCTTGGTGTTGTACTTGCACGGTTAGAGCATCGACTCGATCAGATAGACGCTCAATCGTCTCAGTTGTCGCAAGTACCGCTTCGCCAATTTGTTCAACAATTGATTCTAAGCGGCTGAGGCGGACTTCAGGGTGAGTTGTCCCCTTTTTGGGAGGGGTTGAGTTATTTGCGGTCTTTCCTGTTTGAGCGGGTCTATTCACCGTAGTCTCTTTCATCCAAACACAAAGTGATTAAACTGCATCACCCGATCTATGACGCTGTTGATGCCACTGCCAAGCATCAGCGATGATTTTCCTGAGGTCTGCGTATTGGGGACGCCAGTTAAGCAGAGTCTTAGCTTTATCACTGCTACCGACGAGAATAGGAGCATCTCCAGCACGGCGATCGCCTTCTACTACTTTAATCTCACAACCCGTCACTACCTTAGCGGTTTCAATGACTTCTCTGACTGAGAAGCCACTGCCGTTACCCAAGTTAAAGATTTCACTTGTCCCCCCTTCCAAAAGATACTCCAGACCTAACACATGAGCATCGGCTAAGTCACTGACATGAATGTAGTCACGGATACAGGTGCCGTCGGGAGTGTCGTAGTCGGTGCCGAGAATGGAAATGGACTCCCGAAGCCCTAAGGCTGCCCACAGAATCAGGGGAATCAAGTGAGTTTCGGGATTGTGGTCTTCACCCAGTAAGCCGTCAGGGTTAGCACCGGAGGCATTAAAGTAACGGAAGACAACGGAGTGCAAGTCGTAGGCATTAGCGAAATCGGCGAGGATACGCTCAACCATCCACTTGCTACTGGCGTAAGGGCTTAAGGGGTTTTGGGGATGCTCTTCTGTCATTGGCACTTGCTGCGGCATTCCGTAGATGGCGCAAGTGGAAGAAAAGACCAACTTCTTAACGTTTGCCGCTACCATGGCTTCGAGGAGCGTTAGCGTGCCAGTGACGTTGTTGCGATAGTATTTGGCGGGTTCTGCAACCGACTCGCCAACGGCAATGTAGGCGGCAAAGTGCATGACTGCCGCAATGTTGTGGGTACTAAAGAGCTTGTCTAGCAGAGGGCGATCGCTTGTGTCCCCAACTACCAGCTCTGCTTTTAAGACATCTTCAACGAGTTCCCGATGTCCATAGACCAAATTGTCTAGAACGACGATGCCGTATCCTGTCTTTTGTAGCGCTAGCACCGCATGAGAACCAATATATCCTGCACCACCCGTTACTAAAATTGTTGGTTTGACTTGCGACACCTGAATGCCTCCCCAGTTTTCGTCCTACCTAACTGTTGAAAGTCGTTACTTATTTTCAGTACAACACAACCTAAAACTCTTTAAGTCTATGCTAGAGACGCTAGATCTAGATCTTTCTCTCGATAAAAGTACCTACCATTCGCAAATTAAGGCGCTGATGCGTCAGTTGCGATCGCTTCAAAAAGCCTGTCGGGATCAAAAGCTGCCGATGGTGGTCGTTCTCGAAGGCTGGGCGGCAGCAGGGAAAGGCTCTTTGGTCAAAAAAATGGTGGGTTACATGGACCCACGCGGCTTTACCGTACATCCAATTTGGCCTCCCAGCGAACAAGAGCAGCAATACCCGTTTTTATGGCGATTTTGGCAAAAATTGCCTGCAAATGGCAGTATCGGCATTTTTTACCATAGCTGGTATACCCATGTCTTAGAAGACCGCCTGTTTGATCGAGTTTCGGCGGTGGAGGTGCCGATGGCGATTCGGCAGATCAACGCCTTTGAGCGGCAATTGGTGGATGATGGGGTAGTGATCGCCAAATTCTGGATTCACCTGGGTCAAAAAGAACTTAAAGATCGGTTAAAAAAATATGCCAAGGATGAATTAGACGCGTGGCGCGTGCGCCCAGAAGATTGGCAGCAAGCCAAACGCTATGACGAGTATGCCGCCTTTGCCGAAGAAATGTTGATTTACACCTCTACAGGTGTTGCTCCCTGGACACTTGTGGAAGGCAACGATAAACGCTGGGCGAGGGTGAAAGTTCTCACCCAACTCGTTGCCACCCTCACCGAGGCTCTGGATCGACATCAGTTGCAGATGCCTGCCCCTGTACTGCCTCCCCAAGAGCAACTCACCCCCACCGAACCCGACGCCTTGGCGCAAGTTGACCTCAGCCTCAGCCTCTCCTCCGATGAATACAAAAAGCAACTCCGTCAAGCTCAGGTCGAACTGCGTAAACTCCAACAGAAAATTTATCAACAGCAGGTGCCAGTGCTGGTGCTATTTGAAGGCTGGGATGCGGCGGGTAAGGGCGGAGCAATTAAACGCTTGACGGATGTTCTTGACCCTCGCAGTTATGTCGTTAACACCTTTGCCGCTCCTACAGACGAAGAAAAGGCTCACCACTATCTCTGGCGCTTCTGGCGACGCCTACCTAATACCGGAACGATTGGGATTTTTGACCGCTCTTGGTATGGACGGGTTTTAGTGGAACGAGTGGAAGGCTTGGCAACGGCGATCGAGTGGCGTCGCGCCTATCGGGAAATCAACGAGTTTGAAGCGCAGTTAACTAATGCTAGTTACGTGCTGGTCAAGTTCTGGTTGCACATTAGCCCAGATGAACAGCTCCAGCGTTTTAAGAGTCGCCAAGATGACCCCTTCAAGCAATACAAACTCACAGACGAAGATTGGCGCAATCGCGAACAATGGGGGTTGTATGAGGTGGCAGTCAATCAAGCGATTCAGCGGACTAATACCCCCACTGCTCCTTGGACGCTTGTTGCGGCTAATGACAAGTATTTTGCCCGTGTGCAAGTAATTCAGACGGTAACAGAGGCAATTAGCAAGCATTTACAAGGATAAAAAATAAACACAATCAGATCTTTTTAGATAAGATGCCTGTGTCCTGCTCTAGCCCTTAGCTCTAGAAATGTATTTACTTCTAACGCGGGTTCTGTTGTGGATAGTAGTTGTTGTCTTTATCTACTATGTGCTGCTGCAGCTCATCCCTAGGCAATATCTGGCGTTCTTGGGTGCTTTATTTTTGTTTGCCATCATCGTTCTGGCATTTCTTAATCCCAACGATACGATGGTGTCAACTTTCTGGGCAATTCTTTCTTTTCCCCTCAAACCTCTAGGAGCAGCCCTAACGCTCTTGTTAATCGGGGCAAGTAAGGTAAAGAACTCGGCTACCCTTTGGGCAGCTTTTTTTATTTTGCTGTTGTCTAGCCTGCCCATCCTCTCTTACTCTCTAGCACAACGCGCAGAACAAGAAGCGATTCAAGTTGAGCAACGACGTCGGGAGATTTGTGAGGGGGTTTGCCCTGAACCACTCCTTCCTACTGCTAGCCGAGCCGCCGCCGCTATTGTGGTCTTAGGACAAGGGACGACAGAAGCTAACCTGCCCTACCAGACGCAAATTCAACTAACAGATACAGGCGATCGCATTCTCTATGCCGCTCAGTTATATCGAGAGCAACTTGCCTTGGGACGACAACCCTTTGTTATTGTCAGTGCTGGCCCTCGACCTGACCTAGAGGGCAATAATACGAGCGAAGCTAGCGATATTGCCAGCATCCTCACCAACCTCGGTGTTCCCCGCAACCAAATTATCCTGGAGCCTAGAGGTGTAGATCTACGTACCAGTGCTGTTGCCGTTGAGAGAATTTTGAGGGAACGGGGACTGCGAAATGAATCAATGATCCTTGTCTCCTCTGGTATCAATACCCGTCGTGCCACCCTCACCTTTTCTAATCTCGGTTTACGAGTCATCCCTAGACCGACGGATTTTTATACCTTTCAGGAAGGTGCAACTCCCAGTCGTCGCCTGGAAGTCGAAAGTTTCCTCCCCAATGTTCAATCACTGGCGATAACGACGCAAGTTGTAGAAGAATTCCTGAGTTCGATTTACTACTTTCTCCGAGGCTGGTCGTCACCAGTGCTTTTGTAGCTCCGTGATCGGATTTTTCTAAATTTGTACTACAGATAGATAGCAATCTTAGATGAATGTCACTGACTTAAGAGAACAAGAGTTGTTCTTGAGAAAAACCCAGCTTGGGGGGCTTCCCCCCAATCCCCTCACTCTTGGGATGAGTGCCTCCCCCAGACCCCCTGCACAAGGTTTGATCGGTTGTGATGAATGTTTTTAAATTGGTGCTATTGAGTCCTAGGTGATTTATTGTCGTGAAGTCGGGGATATGAGGCGATCGCATCTCACCAATAGGATTGCTATAGGAAATATCTATGGCGGTTTCGAGGTGGATAGTGATACTCAGTTTATTTTTACGGGTTCTTGTTTTAGTGCTTCTTGGACTAATTGACCTGTAGCTTTTTCAATTGCCAATTTTGTTGATTCAGGCGAAGTCTTGTTTTCGATATCGTGGGGGCTTTTAAAGGTTGTTTGGGCGTCAATCTGCTGACAGGCAACCATGGTTTTAACGTGCTCTAGTTCGTCATCGCGAACGGCTAGATAAACATCATAAAGATTCTCGATTTTTGGGCGACGCTTTTGTTCAGGATGAGAGGTCTGAAACTCATCAAATAAATAAAGATCCCCATCTTGATAGTAATTAACAGCAACCACTGGCGCGGGTTGGGCTTTTAATTCATCTTCATGCTCCTTGAGAAACGTGTCATAAGTGTGATAGGCATGTTCTTCTATTTTCTGCATGAAGTGGTAAGCCGAGCGGGGCGAAATCATATATACAAAAACTAAAATCCAGTAATATATAAAGGCACCACTATGAGCTACAAAACGATCGATCCAGTATTTATTGCCTCCTAGTTCTTCGACGATCAGTAGGTGGTGTAACTCATTCCAGGATTCGGCGAAGTGTATCTTTAACCAATCAGATTTACGCCACCAGCCCATGCTTTCGTAGAGATGAAGTACGGAAGTGTAGGCGAAGTAAGGAACCCGTGCGACTGTTTCTAGAACATAAAATCGCGGATAAGTGCGATCGCGATAAAAGAAATTCAAAATAAACTCTAAAGTATTGACGAGAAAATTAATCATGTTTAGGCTTACTTTTAGTTTTACGGCTAATTTGTGACTTTATTACTTATCTTACTGAATCTAAACTTAGTAACTCTATCTAAAGGATGATTAAATATGGATGATTTTCTGAGACTTCGCTAAAGAAGTTTCTAAATCGGGTAGCTCTCATCGAAACAGGCAAGGTTGTTAAAAATTTGGTAACGTTTGAAGCCGGGGAGTGGATAGCCTGAAAAAGCAGCGTCATTAGGTGAGGTTGCCGGAGCGATCGCCTGACTGCCCAAAAATTCAGTGCCAGTCATCATCTAAAATCAAAAATTGTTAAATTGATTTTATGGCTAACTCGCGGCTGCAAAAATTAGGTGAATACCTGCGTCCTCACTGGAAACAGGCACTACTCGGTATTACGGCTCTATTTGTCGTCAATGCTTTGGGCGTCTACATCCCACTACTGATCAAAGACGCCATTGACGAACTACGTACAGCACTCAGCTTTGCTCAAATCTGGCGCTATATCATCCTGATTCTTGTTCTATCAAGTGTGATGTTGCTGATTCGGATGGCGTCACGGATTCAGCTATTTGGGGTGGGGCGTCAGGTAGAATTTGACTTGAAGCAAAAGATTTTTCAGCACCTGCTGACGTTAGAACCTGCTTATTTTTCTACCAGCAGTACGCCTGGAGATTTAATCAATCGAGCGACAAGTGATGTTGATAATATCCGCCGTCTTGTAGGGTTTGCGGTATTGAGTTTGGCAAATACGATCTTTGCTTATGGTTGGACTCTACCCTTCATGATGTCGCTCAGCCTGCGGCTAACGCTATTTGCGATCGCTGTTTATCCGTTCATGTTGATCGGCGTGCAACTCTTTAGTCAGAGACTGCGGAATGAACAGCAAGTTGTTCAGGAAGAACTCTCAAATGTGAGCGAACTGATTCAGGAAGATATGAGCGGTATCTCCCTGATCAAAATTTATGCTCAGGAAGAAAATGAACGCCGCGCTTTTCGTCGCCTGAACGAGCAACTTTTGTCTGCTAACCTCGATCTGGCAAAAACGCGGAATACATTATTTCCCATCATCGAAGCCCTAGCGTTTGTCAGTTTACTCGTGCTGCTGTGGCTAGGCCCAACAGAGATCGCCCAGGGAGAAATTAGTGTCGGTGGCTTTGTAGCACTGATTCTTTACTCTGAGCGTTTGGTTTTCCCCACCGCCATACTAGGCTTTACAATTACTGCCTATCAGCGGGGTGAAGTTAGTATTGACCGCGTCGAAGCAATTCTCAAGGTAAAGCCAAAGATTAAAGATGCCGTTGATGCTATTGAACTACCGAAACCTGTCGAAGGTCACATCAGGGCAAAAAATCTCAGCTATACCTTTCCCGGAGCAGAAATCCCTGCCCTAAAAGACGTTAGCTTTACTATTCATCCAGGGGAAACTGTTGCCATTGTCGGGGCTATTAGTTCTGGGAAATCAACCCTCGCTAATGCGTTACCACGCTTGTTGGATATTGCGACTGGAACAGTTTTTCTGGATGGAGAGGATATTACGAAGATACGCTTGCAAGACTTACGAGGAGCGATCGCCTATGTCCCTCAAGATAGCTTCCTCTTTAGTACTTCGCTGATGAACAACATCCGCTATGGTAGCCCTCTGAGCGATCGCTCAGAAGTTGAATATGCCGCCAAGCAAGCGCAAATTCACCCGGAAATTCTCAACTTCCCCCATCAGTACGACACCATTGTCGGGGAACGGGGAATTACCCTGTCTGGCGGTCAACGGCAACGCACAGCCCTCGCCAGAGCGCTGCTGATGGACGCCCCGATTCTGATTCTGGATGATGCCTTGTCTAGCGTTGATAATCAAACCGCAACGCAAATTCTTAACAACCTGTCTGAGGGTAAGCAACGCCGCACGGTGATTTTTATCTCTCACCAACTTTCGGCGGCTGCCACGGCTGACCGCATCTTAGTCATGGATGCTGGCACAATTGTTCAAATAGGCACCCACGCGGAACTCCTGACAAAGCAAGGTTTATACCGCTCCCTCTGGAGTCAGCATCAGTTAGAGGAAGTGTTGCGTTAGGGCGAATGGGGATGAGGTACCCCCAAAATCAGCCTTTAGACAGATTTACAAGTGTGGTGAGCTGAAAATATGACCTTATTGCTGATTAGATTGTTTTGCCTCCACCTTTTGGTAGAAGCTTCATCGTCGCAGACATGACTATGCTGACAATGAAGACTTGTAATATTTCTTAATAGGAGAATATGATATGCAAAAATTTTCTAAATCAGTCAAAAAGTTTGCTGTGCTTGCAGGAGTAGCTGGTGCAATTGTCGCATTACCAGCGATCGCTCAGAACATGCCAACGGTGGGAACTCAATCCCCGCTTCAGGCACAAGCTGAGCCGATGACTCCCTCAGGCTCTGAGTCTGCAATGATGGAAAATAGCATTGTAGCGATCGCTGACTCTAGCAATTCTTTTGATGTCTTATCCGGTTTATTGAAACTCACGGGTTTAGACGACGTTTTGGAAAATGGCACTTATACCGTTTTTGCACCAACTGATGCAGCGTTTGGGGCACTGCAAAGAGAAACCTTCCAAGCCTTACTCCAGCCAGAAAATCGGGAACTTCTCACTGAGATTCTGAAATATCACGTCATGTCTGGAGAGATGGTTTCCAGCGAACTTCAGTCAATGACAGCAGAAACTGTTGAAGGTAGCTCTGTCGATGTTCAGGTTGGCTCCTCTGGCGTCATGATTGGCAATGCGATGGTTACTCAAGCCGACATCCAAGGCAACAACGGTGTCATTCATGTCATTAACCAAGTCCTAGTGCCTGAGGAAATCGCTACTGCCCTCACTTCTACCCTAGGTGCTAATGCCCTCACTCCCCGCACCTTGTCTGACTTAGTAAGTTCCAGTAGTTCTAGAACCATGGGTACTACCTCAATGGGTAATACCTCAATGGGTATGAGTAGTGAATCAGCAATGGGTTCTGGCTCCACCATGAGAGGCGATCGCTCCACTATGGGTAATGCCTCAATGGGTAATACCTCAATGGGTATGAGTAATGAATCAGCCATGGGTTCTGGCTCCACCATGACAGGCGATCGCTCCACTATGGGTAATACCTCAATGGAGATGGGCACAGAATCGACAATGGAAGCTCGCTCCACCACCGCAAGCGACAGCGTCATTGGTGTTGCCGCGTCTAATGATTCCTTTAAAATCTTAACGGCAGCTCTGAGAGCATCAGGTTTAGATCAAGTCTTAGCGGCTGAAGGGCCTTACACTATCTTTGCCCCCACAGATGCAGCCTTTGCTGCTCTGCCTGCGGGTACAATTGAGCAACTGTTAAGACCAGAAAACCGCGATCTACTCGTCCAAGTTCTCTCTTACCACGTAGTTCCTGGTGAAATGAGTTCCACAATGCTGGAATCTGGAGCAACTGAAACCGTGCAAGGTAGCCCTGTAGAAGTGGTAGTCAGCGACACTGGCGTCATGGTAAATAATGCCCGTGTTGTTCAAGCCGATATTGAAGCCAGCAATGGTGTTATTCATGCCATTGACCAAGTCATCCTACCCCCCGACGCCTAACACAGCGATTTAAACAGAGAGAGAGACGATTAAGAAAGGAAGTCTTTTTCTTTAGGTAATTGAATTCCATAAATAGGGGTGCGCTATAGCGTGCCCCTCTTTTTATGAATGCCTAAGTTGGCGAGGCTGTTGAGGATAACGCCAGTTTAGTAAATGTGATACAGTACCCATGCATCGGTTCTGGTAGGGAGCAGCTACCAGAGATAACGGGGAAAGTTCGGTGAAAATCCGGCACTGTACCGCAACTGTAATGAGATGTTCTCTCAGTCAGAATGCCCGCCGATGAAGAAAGTCGATATTAAAAACATCTGCGAGGTACGGATGAGGACTGATTGGAAATTACAAAAATTAATTAGTGGTTATAGCCGTCGCTGTCTGTAGGAAGCAGTCAATCGCTGAGAATTAACGTCATACCAGCGCGGATTGAGCAGTTAACTCGACGAATTAGGTAAGAGGCTCATCAATCATCTAGTATCCTAGGCTACGAGTTGCTGGTTTTAGGAATACGGTACTGAACAAAATTTAGCTGAAAGGCTGATTGAGGTTTGATTACAGGTGAGAGTAGGTAGCGATCGCGACCGCAGCTCAGTCCCTCAACTGTGCATTTCTACATCGATATGTTTTGGAGATTGGGGAACAATCTTCAGGATCAAGCAAATCAACAACTTCGTATCTTTCCCACTATCAATTGCCAGTCCCCGAAACCAGTTTGTCAAATCTATTGTTGTGAATACAGAGGTGTTCCATGTCCCATGTCAAATCTGCAAAACTCGTACATTCTGTTTCTGCTCACCCTGGGCGATCGCCTTTTCTCAAGCATAGACAGGGACTTGGCTTGGGTATAGTCATTCTTGTAATTGCTGGGTTGTTGTGTGCGGCTCCAGAGGCGATCGCTCACCATCCCACAGGAGGACAGGTACCCGCCAACTTCATCACTGGCTTCCTATCAGGATTGGGACACCCGGTTGTAGGTCTGGATCATTTAGCGTTTGTCATTGCTAGCGGATTAGTCGCCATTGGACTGACGCAGGGACTATTGATTCCCACCGGGTTCATCGTGGCAACCCTCGCAGGAACGGGGATTCATCTGCTCAGTATTGACTTACCAAGCCCTGAAATTGTAATTTCCTTTTCTGTCGTCGCCTTCGGAGCTATTCTGGCAATCCCAACTAAACCCAACGGGTTAGTACTCACCGTGATAGCTGCCATTGCAGGCTTATTTCATGGTTTCGCCTATGGTGAGTCCATTATCGGTGCAGAAATGTCACCGCTGATTGCTTATCTGTTAGGTTTCTTCATCATGCAGTACGGTATTGCCCTCTTCGCTTTCGTAGGCGGCAAATGGGCGCTACAGAACTTTAGCGGCAAACCCTTTTCCCCAACCCAACTTGCAGGTTTGGCAATTAGCGCCATTGGCGTTGTTTTCCTAACTTCCGCCGTCATCAGCTAATAGCGACTGATAAATTCTGGAAACGGCTGTACCCAAATCCCTCTGAGGGTTTTGATTGGGTCATTTATGGGTAAAGCATGGTGCCGTTGACGAGGAGGGAGAAGAATTATTCTGACTTCTCCCCGATGATGGGGAGCGATCGCTTCATATCCCGCCGCGTCACTTGCGAGAAAATAAAGGTGTCGTTTCCTGCTGACTCAGTATGCTCCCGGTCACCACTAAGCGCTTTACAGTAACCGAGTATCATCGCCTGATTGAGCTAGGTTTCTTTGCTGAGGGCGATCGCGTGCAGCTGATTCGGGGAGAACTCGTGCAAATGGCGGCTAAAGGTACGCTGCATTCGGTTGGCAATACTAAGCTAATCCGGGAGTTGGATCGGTTAGTCGTCAATTGTGCTGTGGTACGGGGACAGGAGCCGATCGTTTTATCTGCCGACAGCGAGCCAGAACCCGATGCGGCGATCGCCCAAGGACAGCCAGATGATTACTTATCCCATCATCCTTATCCCCAGGATATTCTGCTGGTCGTTGAAGTTTCAGACTCCACCTTGGAGTATGACCGAACTGTCAAGCTATCTTTGTATGCAGAAAACCAAATTCAGGATTATTGGATGATGAATTTGGTTGCTAATCAACTGGAGCGCTACAGTCAGCCCTATCAAGATACTCAAGGGAAATTTGGCTATCGGATCAGGCAGATTGCCTTGCCAAATGAAACGGTTACACTTCCTGGCTTTCCTGACTTATCTCTCGATTTAAAGCGCGTATTTCCAGGAGCGTAAAAGCGATCGCTTATTGAATTAATCGGCGAATCTTTCCATAAGCAATATAAGAACCCCCATTCTTAGCTTCTTCCACTTCGTCCACAACATAGAGGATGTTTTCTTCTCGAATGTCGCGGGGAAAGCGCATGTTGTAGTTAGGATCGTAGCCATCTGAAACAACTCTCGCCCTCAGCTTCTTGCCTTCTTTAACACACTGAACGAGAACACCATCCCCCACCGTATCGACTGTTTCTAAATCGGCAGCAGACGTAGGTGCATTGAGCTTTTGTCGTTTTGAGCTTTTGGTAGAAGATGTATTCGCCGCGCGTTCCTCTCCTGGCTTTACTAAGCGGCGGATTGTACCGGAGGCGCGATAAAAGCTACTGTCAGCCGATAGCTTGATTTCATCAACGACATAAGTAACGCCCTCCTGGCGAAGGTTCCGGGGGAATTGCACATTGAAGTCGGGGTTATAGCCGTCAGAAATTACGCGAACTCGCAACTTACCTCCTTCACGGAAGCACTGTACCAGAATGCCTGTATCCGCGTGGGAAACCGCTTCTAAGCTGCTAGCTGAACCCGCCGCAACGCCTCGCAGTTTTAAATCGCCGCGATCGCGTTTTAGTGCCTGGTAAGACTGGTCGCGCATCTCCTTCCGCATACTACTATCAAACTGTTTGCTTTCTAGACGTTGGGCGTAGTGATCCAACTGCTCTATCTCTTCGGCAACTTCAAAAGACTCGTGCAATGCCTGCTGGAGAGCCTCAAGGGTTTGGCGAAGTTTTTGGGAGGCGGCGGTGTAATCTCCTTTGTCAGCCAGGGCGATCGCTTCTTCTTTGACTTTCGCAATCCTTAACTGGCTTGCCTGTTCGACGACAACGGCATCTGGCTGACTACTATTGGCGGCTTCCTCGGACGCAATGGTAATCACAATCGGGATTGCGTCGGTGAACTGTTGGATGCTGCCATCTACAACCGTCTGATATTTGTAGGAGACGGTAGCAATGTTGGTAACGCCAAGGTTAGTTAGCGATGGGAGGGAGAGTTCTACTACTAACTTTTTCGGCTCAACCTCATAAACGTCACCCAAGAAGATTTCTGGGTTGTTGCCAAGTGCCGTAGTGCGATAATTGTTGAGAATCTTGGCAATCTCTACAGATTCCTCTAGTTGCATCGTCACGGTAAGATTTTGGGCAACAACAGAGGTGAGGCTTTCTAGTTCGATGCGGAAGACATCAGAGGCATCATCAGGAGATTGGATGAAATAGAAGTTTCCCTCTGCCGCATTTGCCATGCCGATGAGCAAATCTTCGTTAAAGTAGCTGCCAAACCCTAAAGTTGTCGTAATGATTCCAGCTTCGGCTTTTTTCCTAGCGGTGTTGATGAGTATCTGGGAATCGGTAATGCCGACATTTGCCTGTCCGTCGGTTAATAGGAGAACGCGGTTGATTCGTTCAGTGGACTGTTGGGTTGCAACGCGATCGCATCCCATCAGCCAGCCACCGCTCAAGTTCGTACATCCGCCGGCTTTGATTTTGCCAATCACCTGACGAATGGCGGATTTATCCTGGACAAGCTGGTGCTGAAAAACCACTTCAGCGGTATCGTCATAAGTAACAATCGACAGATAATCTTCTGGTGTCAGATGCTCAACCAGCCTTTGGGCGGCGGCGATCGCTTGTTTGAGGGGTGCCCCAGCCATAGAGCCGGAGCGATCGATTACTAAGCTCAGATTGAGGGGACGCCGGGGAGCCTGGTTGCGGATTTCTGCTTCCCCCTGGAAACTAATTAGCAGATCTACGGTAGAGGGGTGATGGGCAGCAATGAGCGAGTGACTCAGGGAATAAGTTGCTTTCATATGCCTCTTCTTTACTAAATGCTTCGTGCAGATATCTGCCCGCAGGCTGAAGTTCTGGCTCAATTTTGTGCCAATCTACTCGATGTTTGACGCCAACCGCCGCAAATGTAACGAAGCTGTAGCGAGGAGTGACGTTATACCAGTCGCCCCATAGGTTAGGGCATTCCGGATTCTCTAAAAGCAAGTGCTGGTTGAATCTTCAACTCACCGACTCAGGACTTTGCTGTAGGATGCAGGCGAGGATTTATAGCGCTTTTTTCTGCCACGAAGCACCGCCAGAGCGATGTTTAATTAATCCTCAATTACTACCTGCTGTTCTCCCCACAAAGCATTGAGGCTTTGCATAACTAAGGGAACAGCCGTAATCAGAATCACGCCGGAGACTAATAAGCTAATAACGCCGTCCGCCCACATCCATTTCAGTGCCCAAATAGCGATCGCCGCCATCACAACGCCCACAGAACTAACAGCATCGGCAAAAACGTGCAGGAATGCGCCTTTGAGGTTGAGGTCGTGGTGGCTATCTTTGTGCAGGAGAAAAACATTAAAACTGTTGACTCCCAACCCAACACTCGCGGTGACTAGCATTGGCAAGCTGAGAATTTCGTCGGGGGGAGATTGCAGGCGCACCACGGCTTCCCAACCAATCCACAAGGCGATCGCTACAATTGAGATGCCGTTGATTAGAGCCGCTAATACTTCCAAACGGCGATCGCCTCTCAACAGGGGTTGGCGCGTCATCCATGTTGCTAACAGTGCTAACCCTAAACCAAAGCAATCTGAAAACAAATGACCGCTATCTGCCATCAGCGCCAAGCTGTGACTAAATCGACCAGCCATTAACTCCACCAGAGAAAAGCCAGCAATTAACGTCAGAGCGATGGTTAGTACTCTAGTTTTGTTGGAACCAACAGAGTCTTTATTCAGTGCGGCGTGATGGTTGCAGTGAGCGTGATGATCGTGCATTAGTAATGATTACGGTATTTTTGTTAGTTGTCCGGTTTTCTCTCAAAGCTCGTGCAATTTAGCATAAATCTACATTTTTCAGTGGTGGACAGTGCCTCACCTACAACTAACTGCATCTCAGGCGTTCCCCTAAGCACTTGATGTCAACGTTGCCCCTAGAAGTTCCCGGTGGCACTCACATCAGCCGGAGAACCGCGTCGATAGTACCCATGAAGGATTCCCAGGAGAGATTAATATTCAGATGCCTGACTTGTTACCTCTAATTACAAGCGATCGCCTTTATCTGCGGCTTGCCTTACCCGATGATGTTGCCGCTATCATCAACTACTACAGTGAAAATAAGACCTATCTCACCCCCTTTCATCCCCGTTGGTTTGACAGCTTCTTTACTGAAACATTTTGGCAAAAGCAAGTCAATCAAAACATTAAAGAATTCAGAAAAGATCGAGCTTTAAAGTTGTTTATTTTTCCACGATTAAATCCCGAAACTATTATTGGCAATGTTGATTTTGTTCGAGGATCAGCACAATTTTGCTTTTTAGGGTACAACTTAGCGGAAGTAGAACAAGGCAAAGGTTATATGACCGAAGCTCTACAATCTACAATTCCTTATATCTTTCAAAACTTAAATTTGCACCGAGTGATGGCAAACTATATGCCCCACAATCAGCGTAGTGGCAAGCTGCTAAAACGATTAGGATTCATTGAAGAAGGATACGCCAAAAATTATTTATTAGTTAATGGGAAAATGGAAGACCATATCCTCACAAGTTTGACCAATCCACATTGGAAAGTCATCTAAACCTCCAGAGCAAATACTACTTGGAAAGCTCTCCCCGGCTCGCCTTGAACAGCCACAACTCCCTAACTCACGTTAAGTTACAAGTTAGGCAGCGATTAAAAATAAACAGTGAACAAAATTCTCGTCATCATCCATCAAGTCACGTCTGACCCCGGTCTGGTGGGGCAGATTTTGCACCGTTACGGTTATACCCTCGATATCCGTTGCCCTAGCAACAACGACCCCCTCCCACTGACCATGGATGACCACAAAGCGGTGGTGATCTTCGGTGGCCCGATGAGTGCTAATGATGACGAAACCTTACCGTTTATCAAAACAGAGCTGGATTGGATTCCTGTGGCGCTTGCCTCTGGAAAGCCCTACCTAGGAATTTGTCTGGGCGCTCAACTGTTGGCGCGGGTATTAGGGGCGACAGTCAAGCCCCATCCAGAGGAAAAAGTAGAAATTGGCTATTTCCCGATTATGCCCACCTCGGCTGGAAGGAAAGATTTTGCCGAACCTCTGTATGTCTATCATTGGCACAATGAAGGGTGGGAACTGCCTGCGGGTGCTGTCTCTTTGGCTACAGGGGAAACGTTTGTCAATCAAGCCTTTCGTTACGGTGAGAACGCCGTCGGTGTGCAGTTTCATCCAGAGATGACGGAAGAGATGCTGAAAAAGTGGACTGTACTGGGAGCCGAACACCTGAGCAACCCAGGGGCGCAGTCTCGCGACGAACAGCTACAAAATCATGCTGTATATGCGATCGCTATGGAAAAATGGCTCACTGATTTTCTGCACTGCTGGCTCCAGCAGGAAGCCAGTCTGGCGGGATAAAAGCTTGCCAAAAGTTGCTCACGGAAGTGGGTTGACTGACTCACCAACCGAGGGATTTAGCACTATTTTCCTAAGCTAGCTGTAGAGCTGCCTGTTTAATCGGCTCAAGCAAAGATAGCGGCACCTGCATCTGATTGAGGGTACTCCCTGCTTTTTTACCATCAGGGCTGGGCCCGTGGTAATCGCTCCCCCCCGTCATCAGTAAATTGTACTGATTACACAACGCTTCTAAGCGTCTCATTTGACTAGGGCTATGACCAGGATGATACACTTCCACTCCCATCAAACCCACGGCGACTAATTCCTCTAAAACCTCCTCAACTGCGCCGCCCCGAAATAGGTAGGGATGCGCCCAGATGGGTACAGCACCGGAACTACGTAACAATCCTATCCCCTCAGCAATAGAAAACTTCTCGTAATGCACATGAGCGGGTTGATCATCCCCTAACCAACGCTCAAACGCTTCCTGCGCCGACTGCACATATCCGGCTCGTACCAAAGCGTTAGCAATATGGGGGCGTCCCGGTGCCATTCCTTCTCCCATTGAGGGCAGCTCAATCGGATAACCCAACTCTGCTAACTTTTCCATCATTTGCCTAGAACGGCGTTTGCGTCCTTCTAAACGCTCCTGTAAAGGCGCACATAGCCGTTCGGGTTGCGGATAAAAGCCGAGGATATGCAAAGAGCGATCGCGATGAACCGTACTCAACTCCAGTCCCGGAACAATTTCCAGCTCGTAGTGTTTCGCCGCTGCAAACGCCTCCTCCCAACCCGAAATCGTGTCGTGGTCAGTAATCGCCAGCGCCCGCACCCCAGCCGCGATCGCTTTTTGTACCAGCTCTCCCGGCGTCAGGGTGCCATCAGAATAAGTGGTATGACAATGCAGTTCTAACATGGTTGTCTGTTGTGATGAGGTTCTATTGATATTGTCAGCGAGATGTTAGCCTCTCAGATTACTGACTTCTCTAAGAAGTGACCTCGCATTCACAAAATGGAAACGAATCCTGACATTTATGAATAAGATACTTACCAGAAAAAAGGAAGAGAAAAAGTCATGATTCCAACTGCACCTCGTTACTGGCTGACAAATGCTCATGTACCAGCCTGTCTGCTGAATCCAGAGGAGGCGATCGCCGCAACAAAGACGCGGGAAGGTTTAGTAGCCGTAGATATTGAAATTGCGGGGAATGCGATCGCCAATATTGTTCCAGCAACGGCTACTAGCCGACAAGAACTCAGACACGATCTAAAAAATGGGATTGTGTTTCCCTGTTTTGTGGACATCCACAGCCATTTAGATAAGGGTCACACTTGCGAGCGTAGTCCTAATCCCGATGGCACCTTCGATAGCGCCCTCACTACCGTTCATAAAGATGCAGAATATTGGAACGAGGAAGACGTTTACCGCCGCATGGAGTTTGGCATCAAGTGCAGCTACGCCCATGGTACAAAAGCCATTCGCACTCACATTGATTCCTTCGGGGAACAAGCGGCGATTAGTCTTGGCGTCTTCAAAACCTTACAAAACGAATGGGCGAATCGAGTCATTTTGCAAGCAGTTTCCCTAGTAACCCTTGATTACTACCAAACTCCAGAAGGAATAGCTTTAGCTGACCGCATTGCCGAAATCGGCGGCATCCTCGGAGGTGTAGTTTACACGCATCCTGACTTAGACGCCCAGTTAGATGCAGTCTTTACCCTGGCAAAGGAACGCCATCTCGACCTTGACTTCCACACGGATGAAAATACTGATCCCAGCTCAATCTGCCTCCGCCACATCGCCCAAGCCGCTATCCGCCATCAGTTCGCCGGGAAAATCGTTTGCGGACACTGCTGTAGCCTGTCAGTTCAGTCACCAGAATCAGTTGAAAACACCCTCTCCTTAGTCAAGCAAGCAGGAATTGGCATCGTCAGCCTGCCGATGTGCAATCTTTATCTGCAAGACCGTCAACCCAATCGCACCCCTCGTTTGCGAGGCGTGACTATCCTGCACGAACTCAAACAACAGGGCATCCCGATTGCTGTTGCTAGCGATAATTGCCGCGACGCCTTTTATGGATTTGGCGACCACGATGTCTTAGAAGTTTTTACCCAATCCGTCCGCATTGCTCATTTGGATACGCCTTATGGGGACTCTCCTTGTACGGTTACTAAGACGGCAGCAGATTTAATTGGGTTGCCAACTGTTGGACGAATTGCTATTGGGTTGCCAGCGGACTTAGTTATTTTTAAGGCTCGTTATTTCAGTGAGTTGTTGTCGCGATCGCAGCACGATCGTATTATTTTGAGAAATGGTAAGGAGATTGATACGAAGCTACCGGATTACTCGGAACTGGATAATTTATGAAGAGAACGCAGAGGAAGAGAAGAAAAAGGGGTTCAAGGTATTTAGTAGGATGGCTATAGATAAGTGAGGATTGACCTGACGCTGAGTTTATTTTCCGTTAGCGATTAGTTGCCAAAATGTTACTCCACCGCCAATTGTGGCAATGAGCAATCCGCTAACAACAGTAGTCAGAATGTAGGTCAGTAACCCACCGACAATATTAGTAAGAATAAGTAGGACGGAATCATGAAATAGCGTCAGGCTTAGAGGCAGGCAAATAGCCCAAGCAATGATGACTCGCAGTACCTGCGTCCCTTTTAGGGAAGGTTTAAACCACTTGAGGATTAAGCCCATAAGCAATCCGCCAATTACTCCGGCGATCGCTCCGGTGGCAAACAAAATCTCAGGCGACGTGTAATCGTACCAGCTTAAGGATACAAGCGCACCAGCAACTAGGGCGATCGCCCAAATTATGGGAACAACAAGGAAGCTTCTCCAATACTGAGTGGATACAATCGAAATCAATCCTACCGCAATGCCCAATCCCCCCATTCCTCCGCTAACAAGACCAAAAACTAGAGAGCGCGATAGCTCAACGTAGGGCGATGAGTGGTAGTTTATATCCCAGCCGAGAAATAAGTAAAGGCTAAACAACAGCCCTATAGACCAACAAATAGCCGTCCACAAAATAGCGATCCACAAAACAAACTGACGCATTAGTTTGATTAAAAAATGTTTATTTCTTCAACTCTACTCTTTGAGCGGTACCTAAGTCGAGATGAAGGGAGCGATCGCTCTATTTCACTGGGGACTATGAGCGGGTACTAAATACTACTTGAAAACTTGTGAAAAAACCGGAAAATTACATACCTCCGACGACTACTCAATCAATTGACAGGGATGCTTTATTAGCCCAATTAGCGGGAATAGAAACGATTACCGACTCTGTTCAGATTGCCAAACTCTCTCAGGATTATTACCACTTCAGCCCCGTACTGCAACCGCAGCTAGCGGACAAGACTGGTGATTTGGTTGTGCGTCCTGTCAATGAGGCGGAAGTCTTGCGGGTAGCTGCTACCTGCGTGAAATACAAAATTCCTTTAACTGTGCGAGGTGCAGGAACAGGAAATTACGGACAGTGCATTCCTCTTGAGGGTGGGGTGATTCTCGACTTGACGCGGATGAACGAGATTCGGTGGATTAAGCCGGGGTTAGCCTGCGTACAGCCACTTAGAGTTTATTCGCATCGCTGGACAAGTTGTACCTGCTGCCTTACAAGTCGTGCGCTACACCACTGAAGAACGGCTGAATGAGATTATTAGCTACCACGAACAACAGGGGGCTTTCATTGCCATCCTCACACTTACATTCTGGAAGATGGAGGAATGAAAACTAGCGATAGTCAGAGATTCGCCATAATAGAAGTGCACCGGAAATTTCAGATCCATCGAAGACAACACCTTCGATTAGACGAGAATTGGGCTTAGCGGAACATGAATCTACTGGATATGAACTACCCGCAAACTGGATACAAAAGTTAGTAGAAGCGGCAATTCCAGGAACTTTAAAAATATAAAATTAACAGAAAGATGAACTTAGACGAACTCGATCTTGATGATTTACTTGGCATCATCAAATATCAATCACAATGGCGATTTTTTGTTTGTACTGTAGTCGAATGGATTTTAGACTATGCTAGGTACGATCCCAGTTGTATCACATCTCAAAATTCTGTTTTATTTCGCAATGGTTTGCTCGAAGTAAATGACAGAAACTTCTCGGATTTTCTTAATGCCATACAAAGGTACGAGCTTTCTTATCAAGAGGTAAGAGAACTACTGCAACGTGAAGATGCAAACCATTGGTCATTGCAAATTGTCATAGATTACGACAAAAAACTTTATGTAAATGGTTTTACAGAAATAGAAATTCATGAATATATCTCTCCAGGCTGGCAAGGAATAGAAGAGTTTCCCCTTGATTTCGTGCCACAAAATATTAAAGATTTATGGATAGAAAAATGATCCATTATCACTTTATTGTTCTCCTGTTAAATCTGTCTAAAACGTCGTTCTTTCGTCAAGTGAAATGACGTAAAATTCGTGAAAGGTAAACTAAGCGATAGAAGAGGGATATCCATATTTTGTTCTGAATCAGGTTGTTATTAGGTTCAGTTCATCTTCTCGGCTCATGCTCAAGCGGCTGGCATAATTAGATACTTCTCAGACACCCTCTTAGGAATCTTACATTATTGCTATATTACAAATCTTCTAGATTCACTCCCAATTCCCGCAATCGTTGTTCCAACAGTTCAGGTCGCCGCTGTTCTTGCTTTCGTAAAGCCCGCTCCTGTTGTGATAATGCCCCAGCTTGCTCTGCTCGTTGGGGTAGTTCTACAAAAGTGGCAAATTGTTGTCCATCAGGGCGATAAATTTGCAGTTCGCTATCAGTTAATTCAAACCGAATTCCCAACCTCGGACTTGTCCAACCTGCGATTTCTTCAATAACTTCTAAACCTGATTCAGCACGTAAGGAGCCTGTAAAATCATTTTTATCTGGGTCATATAGATAATACTCCTCCACCCCATAACGGTCATAGAAAAGAAACTTTTGCATTATCTCCTTAAGTGTGTTGCTAGGGGAAAGAATCTCAAATACGACTTGAGGATTGATGTTATTTTCCTGCCATTGCCGATAGGAACCCCGGTCTCCTTTAGATCTGCCAAATGCCACCATCACATCAGGCGCTGTTTGAATGGTATTGTTGCCTTCAATGGGGTACCAGAGCAGATCGCCAGCCACAAACACTTCAGGATTGTTAGCAAACAATAATTCTAAGTTTTCTTTGATAAGGACAATCCATTGAAACTGCTTAGTATTGTCTGCCACTAACTGTCCATTGCTGTCAGGATAGATAATATCGGATTTATGGGAACTTTTGAATTTGCTTATCATTGCTATTCCTATTTGTAATGTTTTAACCTCACTCTACCAATTTCAAAACTAATGATGCATAGTTTTATTCCCCCAGAACGCTTTTTTTCTTATCTCACTTGGACGGAAATTCAAGCGATGCCGGATAAGGAAAATGTAGTGATTATTCAGCCCGTGGGGGCAATTGAACAACATGGCCCTCATTTACCGATTATTGTTGATGCCGCGATCGCTACTGCTATTACTGGCAAAGCCTTAGCAAAACTGGATACTAATATCCCTGCCTATGCCTTGCCTACACTGCATTACGGCAAATCTAACGAACATGACCATTTTCCCGGCACGATTACCCTTTCTGCCCAAACCTTATTAGCCGTGTTGATGGAGATGGCAGAAAGCATCTACCGTGCTGGCTTTCGCAAATTGGTGTTGATGAATGCCCACGGTGGACAACCCCAAATTATGGATATTGCCGCACGGGATTTGCACGCTAAATATGACGACTTTCTAGTTTTCCCCTTCTTTACCTGGCGAGCCCCCCACATTGCTAAGGAATTGCTGTCAGTGAAGGAAGTTGAGTTTGGCATCCATGCAGGGGATGCAGAAACCAGCGTGCTGCTCTCGATTTTGCCGGATCAGGTGCAGATGGAGCAGGCGGTAGCCGAGTATCCTCCAGAGATGCCGGAAGATAGCCTGCTGAGTATGGAAGGGAAGTTGCCCTTTTCTTGGGTGACGCGAGATTTGTCTCAAAGTGGAGTACTGGGAGATCCCACAGTAGCCACGAAAGAAAAAGGCGATCGCCTCCTAGAATCCATCTCTAGTAGTTGGACAAAGCTCATCGAAGATGTGTACAAATTCCGTCAGCCTAAAGCCTGGAAAGATTAGCTGAGATCTTGCACCATTTTTAGCAAGTATTTCTCAATCGCCAAGCTATGTAGAGACATTGCATGACTTCATCAACTCTTTACACCATCTTCATAGAATCTCAACTAGAGCTTTCAAAAATACTGAAAAATATAGATGAAAAGCATAGTTACAAAGGTAAGTTTGGGTATGTCTACTGACGCAATTATTTGAGTCAGAACAAAAGATGCCTTTCAAGTGCAAGCTGACTCGCCCAACTTTCCTTAATGTGAGTAAAATCCTCGCAAAAAACCAAAACTCTCAAAAAATGAAAAAACAAATTGTTACCACGGGTCTGTTTCTCTTTTCATTCCTGCTACCGCTCAAGGCGAACGCCGCCACGTTTAATCAGCTTTTTGTCTTTGGTGACAGCGTTTCTGATACAGGAAATGTGAGTAATTCCACTGGAGGATTGGTTCCCCCAAGCCCCTTTTACTTTAATGGGCGCTTTTCTAATGGCCCTGTTTGGGTGGATTACCTCGCCGAAGCTTTAGGAATCATTCCTGCTCCCGATCTCGACCCTATCCCTGCGGGAGCTGTATCTGGAAGTACAAACTTTGCCTTTGGGGGGGCGACAACAGGGTCAGACAATACAATTCTCCCTCAGTTGCCAGGATTAACGCAGCAGATTGGCTTGTATAGCCAGCTTGCTCCCTTCATTACTCAGCCGGATAAGAATCCGCTCTACATCCTGTTTGCAGGGGCTAACGATTATTTGCCCACAGAAAGCCAGACGTTCACGCCGTTTCAAACACCTAATCAGTCAATCGCCAATTTATCCTTTGCCTTGGATTCTCTGATTAATTCCGGTGCTGAAAATATCATGCTGGTTAACCTGCCAAATTTAGGCGAGCTGCCACTGACGGCTAACACTCCCCAGGCTCAACGCCTCAATAAGTTAACCCAGAAGCATAATTCTCGACTAAATGGACTCGCCTCAAAATTTGCTTCTGAGGCGAATATATTTTCTCTGGATGTGAATTCTCTATTCAGTAATGCGGTCGCCAATCCCTCGGAATTTGGTCTCACCAATGTAACGGATTCTTGCCTTTTTACACTGTGTCAAAATCCCCAACAGTATTTGTTCTGGGATAACATACACCCCACCACGGCTACCCATCAAATTATTGCCAACTCCGCCTTGGAAAGGCTGCAAGCTGAACCGCAAAAGAGCGTTCCTGAACCTGCTGCTGTTTTAGGATTGGTAGTTGTTGGTGCTTTGGGTACTACTGCCAAACGTAAACGTCAACTCCAAACGGCTAGCCGGAACAAAAGCCGTTCAGCTTGAGATGTAGTCATACTTAGTTAAATCCTGGTGGTGCGGAATGTCTGCTTCTAATTACGACGATTGAAGAACTGCTAGAGCATCGCCAATCAGGTAAGTTTTTGCACAGAGCTAATTTTAGGTCTAATCTAAAAAGCCGTTTCAATTCTGGCAAAAACTTGCTGATCTGTTTTGTGGTAACTGCGTCAAAACCGAGAACTAGATGGTGTGCTGCTTCATCTGACATCGGCTCGTAATACTCCGCATCCGACCAAAAACCAACACCCCTTTGCGCCGCCCGACGCACTAGAGAGAGCCTGTTTACCAAAGGCTGATAATTAAGTCAATGAACTTCTGTTAAACCTAGGAACCACTAGGCGAGAGTTGCTATAAGATTTTGTGTAAGTAGGCGAAAAATAACAAAATGTAGTCTGCTGGTCAGTTGTAAATTGTCCTAAACCTTCTGACCTAGATTTTAAATGCATTTACACTCAGAGATTGCACCTGTAATGCAAGCTCAAAGGGAATTGGTATTCCTTTGGTTTGGTGTGAGACGAGAATTGTACATCTGAATAATTTGGGCAACTCAAAGAAGTTGCCTGCACATTTTTGGGATTTTATCTGAATACGAAATCCCACTTCACGGCTTTTGAAATTGAAGTTTTAGGAGATTTTAAAGATGAACACGCAAGAACTTCTAAATCTATACGCAACAAGAAAATTAAACTTTCAAGAAGCAAAATTTCCCGGAGTTTCCCTCCCTGGAGTTGATTTAAGTCGGGCTGATTTTAACCGTTCTGATTTTAGTCGGGCTGATTTGAAAGGAGCAGATTTAAGCGGTACCTGTTTCCACCAAGCCAACCTGACTAATGCTGACTTGAGTGGAGCTGATTTAACCGGAGCTAATTTAACAGAAATTAACTTGATTGGCAGCGATTTGACGGGAGCCAATTTGGCGGGAGTTGACCTAACAGGTGCCGATCTGCGTTGTGCAAACTTGCATCAAGCCAATCTTGATGGCGCTAACTTAACCGATGCTGAACTGAGCGGTGCTGATTTGAGTGGTGCTAATTTGAGTGGTGCTTGCTTAGAGGGTGCTTCTTTAACGGGTGCTGATTTAGTTGGGGCTGATTTAAGTGAAACGGGTTTGAACCTAGACACAATCACTCAGGAAACAACATCAAGTGGCGTCTCCCACAAGTGGGTAACCTGGAATGGTAGTTGCACTACTGGTAATTAGCCGCAAACGATAGGGGAATTAGGGTAGGAGCGAAGGGTCGTTCGTTCCTACCCTAGTGTTAATTTTGTTTGCCCTAGTTACTAATTCTTTGTAAGCGATCGCGAATGGCAGTCAACTTATCCGGAGTGCTGATAGGCTCTCGCGGTGCTGGAAGTTCGGTGTTGGGCCAACCAGATATGTCGTTACAGGGACATAGTTCTGATGGCATCCCAGCCATTTTTACAGGCACAGGCATCTCACAGCGAGAGCAGGATGATAGATCCCACACTGGGGTTAACAGTTGATCAATGGTTTGCTCAGTGCCTTCTAGGTGACATTCACCGCTCTTGGGGGAGAGAATTTTCTGCCAAATCTCTTCAAACTCCTGGCTGTAGCGATCGCCTGCTATGACCTTTTCTGGTGTTAGGGTTTCTTGTCCGTTGCGGAGTACAACCTTCTTACCGAGTTGAAACCAATAAGCAAGATAGCGTTTGACCTGTTGTTCGGATGCCATAGATGAGTGCTTAGGGACGGGGTGTTTTTGCCTATTTACTTCTATTATGGTACCGATAATCAGGCGTTTGGGAGTGGCGAACCCAAAACACTAAGGTTGAGAATATGACCACAGGTAACCAAGTAAACGGGGTTGGCGATCGCTCCTAGTAAGCGGACTAATGTCCCTAAGCGGTCGCGAAACTTTCTCCCCAAGGAATAAGCCGGAACCACTCCCCATCCTGTCTCCTCAGCCACCAAAATCACATCACTAACTGCCTGTTTAATTGCCTGCAGCAAGTCCTGGGAGATTTTCTCCCACTCCTCGTCATCGCGATCAAGAAAATTAGCGACCCAAGTCCCCAAAGAATCAATCAACAGACAGCCATCCTGGGATGATGCCGCGATCGTGGCAGCGAGGTCGTTTGGCACCGATAGCGTTTCCCAACTTTCCGGGCGACGGCGTTGGTGTTGCTCAATGCGGGCTTGCCACTCTGTATCATTGGGGTCAACGTGAGCGGTGGCGACGTAGATCACAGAGTTCCCCGTCTCTGTCGCCAAGTATTCTGCCCACTCACTTTTACCAGACCGAGCCGGGCCCGCTACTAAAATGATCCGTCTTGCCAAGATTACCTCCCCTGCCATGACAAATTTTCTCTTCTCCTGAAGTGCGATCGCTCTTGTCTGGGTCGTTTTCCCCGCACCCAATTCCTGAAAAACTACCGTTTCTGCCAAGAGATACAGTTAAAATGACGACAAAAATAAATACTTGTACTGACAAGTAAAACAACCTAGATTGGCACAAGACAATGCCAGAAAATCTTACCAGGATTAAGTAAGTCGGTTAGGGATTGGCAATCGCAGCGACAAGAGAAAACTATGAAACCAGAATTACAACGGATAGAGACAACACTAAATCGCTTGGCACAAGCCAAGGCGGGAGCCAAGCAACAGACAGCCACTGCCGTTAAAAGTCGCAGTAGTCAGTCATCAAAACGCTCCCGCACCAATTCTCCAGAGCCATCCTTCTCAATGGCGGTGCAGCCTTTCCCTGCCCACAAATATCACGGTGGCAAAACTCCAAGCCTGCCAAAGTTTAAGTCTCCTAGCTTCAGCGACCATCGCCACGCCGCCAATCCCGCTTTAGCAATGAACCTGCTAAAAGAAATTGAAGGTGTTGTCGGCGGCTGGCAGAAGGAATTACAGCAAATTTTGCGCCAAGTTCAAGACATTTATCTGGAAGGGCCAATTGTAGACGGCTGGCTAGATTCTCATGCCCGTGAATCCGAAATGGGTGGTGAAACAGTCCGTCACGCAGAAACTGACCGACTGATGGACTACGAAGAAGTCCTGAATCAGTCCGATACTAACGTCACTTATCAAGCGCCCCGCACAGGCTACCGCCTCTGTGGACTAGATGCCGATGGTAAATTGTGGTCACAGCCTTGCCCCGCCGAACAAGTGCCTGATGTCAGTATGGCGATCGCTCGTTATCATAAACTCCGCCAACTCCTCAGTCGCAAGCAGTACCTAGAAACTCGCCTCAGCCAACTTGCTGAAACTTTGATCGTTTTACATAGTCATTTGCAGGAATAGTTCATTGTGTAAAAACAGTGAACATCATCCCCGGTCTGCCAATCCCCAGTCCCCAATCGCCAACCCCTCCAATGAAGATTTCTGCAATTATCTGTACCCACAATCGGGAACAGTATTTAGGCGCTGCGATTGATAGCTTATTGCAGCAAGACTTTGATAGTTATGAAGTGATCGTGGTTGATAATGCCTCCAGCGATCGCACATCAGAAATCGTTAAAGAACGCCTGTCTCACCCTCGTCTCAAGTATGTTTACGAACCCATCACGGGTTTATCTGTAGCGCGGAACCGGGGAGCCAAAGAGTCACAAGGAGAAATTCTGGCGTATTTAGATGATGATGCCGTTGCCAGCTTGGGGTGGCTGCGAGTACTTGTTGAGGCGTATGAGAAAAACGAAAAATTAGCGATCGCCGGAGGCAAAGTCACACTGCTTTGGCCGGAGGGAATTACGGCTCCGTCCTGGCTATCTGCGGGACTCGCAGGCAATCTAGGAGCCTATGATCTGGGTGAAGAGATGGTTTATATCAAACAGCCCGGTTTAACGCCTAGGGGCTTAAATTACTCCATCCGGCGGAACTTCCTCGAACAAATTGGCGGATTTGATGTCAATTTGGGTCGGGTTGGCAAAAATCTTCTCTCCAACGAAGAAGTGCATATGACCGAACTTGCCCTCAAGCAGGGCTGGCAAGTTGCCTATCTCCCAGAGGCACTCGTTGCCCACAACGTTGCTGTAGAACGCCTAGAGCGCACTTGGTTCCTAAATCGGGGCTGGTGGCAAGGCATTAGCGAATGTTACCGTGAACAAGTTACAGGACGCTCAGGCCCTCCTCAACTCCTGCGAGGGAGCGAACGCATCGTCCGGGGGTTGTACAAATCTCTGAAATACTTTGGCAGCCCTGCCGAGCGCTTTGATAACTTAGTGTATGCCTATGGTCAAATTGGTTATTTGAGTGCTGCCATTCAAGGAATGCTCTCCGGCGACAAGCAAAAGGCGGTTTCGCCCAAGCCCAAGAACTCTTAACCGATTGTTTCGCTCTTGATCCGTCTCTGTAGAGTTTTAGAGTAGCTGGTCTTTCCGGCTAAAGACTAATAACTCAAGAGGAATGATTAATGCGACAAGTCCTAAACCCTACAAATGAACCTTGCGGATTCACAGATTATGACTTCCACTAACTCCAAAATCCCGGTTTCGGTTTTGATTCCAGCCAAAAACGAGGAAGCCAATCTGCCAGCTTGTCTGGCAAGCGTGGAGAGAGCTGATGAAGTATTTATTGTCGATTCTGATAGTAGCGATCGCTCCGTTGAAATTGCCGAAAGTCATGGTGCAAAAGTCGTACAATTTCAGTTCAACGGTCGTTGGCCGAAAAAGAAAAATTGGTCGTTGGAAAATCTGCCGTTCCGCAACGAATGGGTATTGATTGTTGACTGCGATGAGCGCATTACCTCAGAACTTTGGGACGAAATTGCGATCGCCATCCAAAACCCTGACTACAATGGCTACTACCTCAACCGTCGAGTCTACTTTCTCGGCAAGTGGATTCGTTTCGGTGGCAAATATCCCGACTGGAACCTCCGCTTGTTCAAGCACAAACAAGGTCGCTACGAAAACCTCAGCACTGAAGAAATCCGCAACACAGGCGACAACGAAGTCCACGAACATGTCATCCTAAACGGTCGCGTTGCTTACCTAAAAAATGACATGGAGCACATGGACTTCAAAGACATTTATCACTGGCTAGAACGGCACAATCGTTACTCCAACTGGGAAGCCCGCGTCTATCTCAACATGCTCACAGGCAAAGACGAAGCTGGCACAATTGGTGCAAACCCGTTTGGAGATGCGGTGCAACGCAAGCGTTTTCTGAGAAAAGTCTGGGTGTGGCTACCCTTCAAACCAACCCTGCGGTTCATTATTTTCTACTTCCTGCGGCTAGGATTTTTGGATGGAAAAGCTGGCTACACCTATGGGCGCTTACTCAGTCAGTACGAGTATCAAATTGGCGTCAAACTCTACGAATTGCAGCAATTTAGCGGTCAGCTCAACGTTGCTAAAACACCACCCGTGACACCGCCTCCCCCTTCCCAGTCCATTGCCTCTAAAACCAATTAGAGAACAATGGCTTCCGCTACTCCCAATCCTTCGTCTGAGGGAGATTCCTCTAATCTCCCCCTTCCCCAACCCCTGCCTACAGAGACTGTAGAACCCAGCCAACTCGACTGGGATGCCGCCGCCTATGTGGATTTACGCCGCTACAACCAGAGCGGGTACGACCGAGGACGCCCTGGCTGGTTTGTCCTACTGTGGTGGTTGGTACAGGCTATTGCCTTCCCCCTAAGCCCGCATCCTTTGAATAGCCTTCGTTGTGCGCTGCTGCGGCTATTTGGCGCAAAAATTGGCATCGGCGTCATCATTCGACCGACTTCCCGTTTCACCTATCCCTGGAAAGTCCAAATTGGCGACTACTGCTGGATTGGTGACGACACTGTTTTCTACAGCCTGGAACAAATCTCTCTCGGCAACCACTGCGTCGTTTCCCAAAAAAGCTATCTTTGCACAGGCAGTCATAACATCCAAGATCCAGTTTTTAGCTTAGTCGTTGCCCCCATTACCCTTGGTAACGGCGTCTGGATTGCCACTGATTGCTTTGTCGCCCCTGGCGTCCGAATTGGTTCTAATGCCATTATTGGGGCCCGTAGTAGCGTCTTCAGCACCATCCCCCCAGCGCAAGTCTGCTGGGGCACCCCCTGCCGTCCCCACTATCTGCGAAAAATGACGAATTAGGTTGAGCCGCTTACATCCTCCGCCGTAACCAACAGCAATAAAAAAGACGCGATTCGTCGCGTCTCTACAGAAAGAAAACCTTATTTAAACTTAACGAAAGCCAAAAATCTCTCTGTTACTTCACTTTTTGAAGAGAGCCATCAGCGTATAATTCCAGCGGTACTAACTCCACTTTGCCGTTGACTTTTATCTTCGAGTAGACAATTTTTACTAAAGGCGCTTGGTTTTGATTGTAACGGCGTGCCATAGTAATCACCTCATTAACTATGAATTCGTCAAAAATGTTGTTTAATCGGCAATGGTGTAAATAATTTCCTTGCCTATTTATGTGATAACAAAATCTTTTTAAAGTTATTTACCTTCCTCGGAGATTTTTTGATGAAGCTTTGAAAAAGTTTTCTGCCTAGGTTCTCATCTACCCAGCAATCAAAGAGACTATTTTCGCGTAGCTAACCAGTAAAAGCCCCAAATCCCGATTAGATTAGCCGTCATATCTACTAGACTCGCGGTGCGAACTGGTGAGAGGAGTTGGAAACTTTCCTCTATTGCTATGAACATAGTAATGAGAACTGGTGCTAGCGGTAGAGCAACAGGAAAAAACCGAATTTTGAACATTTGCCCATTAAGAGCTTTGTGACCCAGGTAAGAGGCGATGCCTAATAAAACAAAGTGTCCAACTGTGTCATAAAACGGAATATGTTCTAGTTCTACTGGCAAAATACCTTGATATGCAGAAATGATTACAGTTAATAAAAATAGGAAATAGAAACCGAACAAAATTGTCCAGTTTCGCTTTAGCTTTAGTGAAATTCTTTGTTTATGGTTCATCGCGCGCTGACAAGTTGGTGCTTCATCCACTACAGAGAGCAGGCGAGAAATTCCGCACTAATACGTGAGTTGAGCGGCTAGTGGGCATTTGACTTGCGTATTTCTCTGCTGGGGTAAAAGCAGTTGATTTCTCTCCCCCTCATTCCTAACAGGACTCTTAAGCCGAATGGCACTGATTTAAAAAAATTCATCACAAGCGATCAAACCTTGTGCAGGGGGTCTGGGGGAGGCACTCATCCCAAGAGTGGGGGGATTGGGGGGAAGCCCCCCAAGCTGGGTTTTTCTCAAGAACAACTATTTGCCACTTAAGCTCAGTACCATTCCTCTTAAGCCAAAGTTCCTTTTGAGGAGGACAGTTTCAAATTCTGGAACGACCCCACGGGTAAACTTGGCAACTGGGCTAACATCGTCTCACAGAAAACATCTCTACTGTGAGATTTCTGAAAACGACACAATATCTAATCACGATTAGGATTCATCAAGTTAGCCGTAATGAAGCGCATCATCACCCTTGGACTTTTGACATTTCTAGCTGCTTGTAGTGCCACTCCACTGCTTTCCTTACCGGAGCAACCGCGAGGGAGTAAAGCTGTTGCTGTAAGTCCAACGGCAAGTTCTACTCCTCCTGCGTCACCCCGCGATGTTTTTTACCTGAGCGATCGCTTTGGCTATCGGATTGTTTCTCCGAGTGGCTATATCATCACGCCATCCGAAACGACGCCCTCAACGCAACCGACGACTCCTTTAGAAGTATTGGAAGTGTGGAAACAATCTGATTTCCTCACCCGTATCTCTTTGCCTGAAACTCCTCCCATCATCAGCATCACCGTCTACAACAACTCCCCACAACTGCCTCTCACCCACTGGAAAGGAGAACTCAGCAGCAATGAAGAGCAGCCGCTCACAGTTGCTGGACAAAAAGCGATCGCCTATACCTCCACAGGACTCTACGAATACGACAATGTACTATTCACCAGCCCGGATAGCCGTTACGTGTTCCGCTTGAGTGTGGGTTATCAAGATGCCGAAGCCCCAATTCGGCAAACGTTCCAGGAGCTTGTTTCTAACTTTACGTTTGATGTACTTCCCAGTTCTAGCTCCCCCTCTAAATGGCGCATCAACTACAGCCATCTTGAGAATCTGCTGACTGCACAAAACTGGCAAGCCGCAGATGTCGAGACTCGTGCAATTCTCCAACGTTTAGCCAGACCTCAAGGAGATTTGCTCTTCAGTAGCAAATCAGTCTTCAATGACATTCCTTTAGAAGACCTGCGAACCCTTGACACCCTCTGGTCAACTGCCAGTAATGGACGGTTTGGCTTCAGCGCTCAACAACGGATTTGGCAGCAAGTTGCCAAAGATGCCAAAAACTCCAAAGCCCGGGTAGACCGCTTTGCTCAAGCCGTGGGATGGCATAGAACTCAGCCTCTACCAGAAAGCAATCCGGTTGGTATGGAGTTAAGCGGGAGTTTATGGCAGTTAGATACAGAACTCAACTACACGGCGGCTGCACCAGCAGGACATTTGCCCTCAGTTGGTGTTTCATCGGATCGATTGACTGACATGCTCAATGCGCGCTCTCTAGGCTGCGGTAGTTGCACAATTGATGCTATGTATTTGGTTAGCGATCGCTACTATGATTACCTGCCCGCTTTCTTTAGCAAGTTCAAGTAATTAGCAACTAAAAGTGCTGAGGTTTCTCTGGTGTAGAGTGACTAATTATTTGTTATCGGTGACAGATTAATGTCGTCAGGGTGAACGTCCCAATTACATCGGCGGCATACTCAAACCTTTGAGGGCTTGTGCTTGTTGCCCCAAAGTCAACCCTTTGCTTTGAATCAGTACTCCAAAGCCTCCTAATCCTGAAGGGTCAATGAGCTGATGAAGGGCTTCGCGACGCCCCATAATAGCCATGAGATCTTGTGCGGTGGCAACTTGTTGAGCGCGATCGCTTTCGGGGGAAGAAAGAGCCGCAATGCGATCGCCCAACCCCAACGCCATCAAAAACATCCCTTGTTTAGTAAACCCTACCGTCTGCAAGCCACAGCGATCGCCCTGACGCTCCAGAGCTGTAAAGTCTACATGAGCCGTTAAATCCTGATGTCCGATATTCCAGTAGGGGTCATTGTGATACTGATGGCGGTAATAGCACTGCAACGTCCCCTGATACCGTTGAGGCGTGTAGTAACGCACTGCTGTGTAACCATAATCAATTGTCAGGAGATAGCCCCGATCTAGCCGCTGGGCGACGGTACTCAGCCAGTCCAAAGCTGCCAAGTTTACCTCGCTCCTAAAGCCTTCTGGATAGTCAGCAGACGTAATATCGATTCCTACTAACTCAAAATATTCCGCCAGTTTGGAGGTTGAGGGTTCCGCCGTCACTTCCACAAACTGTCCCGTTTCCGTAGCCGTGATATAGACTTCCCGCAGTTGTCCATTTTCCAGTACAAACTGATGCACGGGCAAAGCGTCCACCAGTTCATTAGAAAAGCAGCAACCCACAATGGAGGCGTCGGGAATCTCTTCTAAACTGCACCAGCGCAGTTTGGGGAATTGGTGATTGGTGATTGGCGAAGAGAGTCCTAAGTCCTGAATTTGTTGCTCCTCTGCTCCCCTGCTCCCCTGCTCCTCTGCTCCCCTGCTCCCCTGCTCCCCGGCTCCCCGGCTCCCCGGCTCCCCGGCTCCCCGGCTCCCCGGCTCCTCTGCTCCCCTGCTCCCCAACCTTTCCAACACTTGCTGCTGCTGGGCAATCATCCCGGCGGCTTTCTCGACGATGATGTACTCAACAGCGTTAAAGACTTCAGGATGATCGGTTTTTAGGTGGTTGAGGATATCGGCAGCAATTAAGCCTTGACCTGCGCCCATTTCTACCAAAGTAAAAGGGGTGGGGTGTTCCAAAATCTCCCACATTTGGACAAATTGCTCGGCAAGCAACCTACCAAAGTCCGCTCCTAGGTGGGGTGAGGTAAAAAAGTCGCCTTGCGCCCCAATCTTACTAGCTGCTGTAGCGTAGTATCCCTGCTGTGGGTGATATAACACTAAGTCCATATACTCAGCAAAAGTGATGCGTTGCTGCGGTGCGGCGGCAATACGCTCTGCAATCAACTGACACAGGATAGGATTAGGGCGATCGCTTTTTGGGGTCACGGCTATTGTCTTTTCTCCTTGAGAAATGCCTCGACTTCTGAGGCGGTGGGTTGAGCCGCGATCGCTCCTGGCTTCAGCGTCGTTAATGCTCCCACCGCACTGGCGTATTCCACAACTTCCCTAGCAATTTGGGGGTCATTCAAATCTTGCAGGCGGCGCTGACAAAGCTGATGGATGAAACCCGCGACAAAGGCATCTCCAGCTCCTGTGCTATCTTTCACATCCATCGAAAAAGCAGAAACTTTACCTTCATTGTCTCCTAAACAGTAAGAACTCTGCTTATCGCCATCGGTTACTAAAACGCCTTCCACCGTATCCAAGCGATGGGTAATCGCCCCTGCATCAGCCGTATCAAAAAACATTTCGGCTTCTTCTTTAGAGATTTTGAGGAAATCGGTGCGTTTTAACAGTTGATGAATTTGCGGCTGGGCTTCGTCTGGGTTCTGCCAAAACATCGGACGCCAGTTGATATCAACAACAATCTTGACATCGTACTGCTCTGCCAGTTGTAGCGCTTTCATAACCGCTTCCCGCGTTTCGGGGTAGGCTAGCTCCAGCGTTCCTAAGACTAAAAACTCCGCCTCTTTAAACAATGACTCTGGTAACTTAGATGCCTGAAGGAAGGTGTCGGCAAATTTTGTAGTATCCAAGCCACCAAAGCCCGCAAACTCGCGATCGCCTGTTTGCGATCGCACAACATAAATCTCCCTAGTTGGTGCGCTGGGATGACGCTGAATGCCACTGTCGTCAACACCAATATCTTGTAAAAGCTTAACTAGAGTATCTCCTGGCTGATCTTGACCGACGCAGCCAATAAAACCTGAAGGCGTACCCAACTTGACTAGGGAACAGGCAACATTGGCAGGTGCGCCGCCTGGATAAGCTGTCCAGGATTCAACTTCTTCGAGCGATCGCCCCAATTGGTCGGCTAAAAGGTCAAATAAAATTTCACCAAGGCAGAGAACACGAGGATTCGTCACAGGTTGCATACCTCTCAACTTTTTTCAGACTACCAGAGGCGTTACCTCCCGGAGCAGTACAACTAGACCTTCGTGGCAAAAGTTTCTCACTAATTCCGAAAGCAGCGATGGGGAGCAGGGGTGCAGGGGAGAGAAAAATTGACGACGATTAGCCATTACTCCAATCGTCTATTTCATACTTCACCCTTCATACTTCACCCTTCATAAAAACTTGCTTCAATCCTAGTCTCTAAGCGGCTCAGCCGCCGATCGATCCTCTAAAATTGAAGGAGACGCTAAGTAGATCTACTAAGGAAAAAATACTCATGGCTGGTGGTGACTCCTATACCCCTGCATCTCTTTCTGACCGAGAAGTGCAAATTATTGAATTAGTAGCCGCTGGCTTGACCAATCAGGAAATTGCCCAGAAGCTGGAGATTAGCAAGCGCACAGTTGACAATCACATCAGCAACATCCTGACGAAGACATCAACGGATAACCGGGTGGCACTAGTACGCTGGGCACTACAGTGGGGTAAAGTTTGTTTGAACGATGTCAACTGCTGTACCTTGCCCCTACCGAGTGATGAAGTACTGTCCTAGTAATACTCATCGGCAGTGGCAGTAAAGCCATGATCCCTATGGACGTGAAGGAACTTTATATAAATTTCGCCCGTTACAATCAATGGGCAAATGAACGAATTTATACGGTCTGCCAACAGCTAGACTCTGATAGTTATTATCAAGACCGCCGCGCATTTTTTGGTTCTATTCATGGCACGCTGAACCACATTTTACTAGCTGACCGTGTTTGGATGAGTCGCTTTACTGGGGAAGCCTACGAAGTCACTTCCCTGAGGGATGAACTGTACCCGACTTTCGAGTTATTAAAGTCAGCCCGCCAAAGTGAGGATACCCGGATTCTTGCTTACGTCACTGATTTGACATCGGAAGCGCTCGCGCTTGAGCTATCCTACAGCAACTCAACAGGGCAGCAGTACAATCAACCCCTGTGGCAATGTTTAGTCCATTTATTCAACCATCAAACCCATCACCGAGGACAGGTGCATCAAATGCTAGGGGAAGCGGATATGAAAACGCCAGTCCTCGATCTAGTGGTGATGTTGCGCGATCGCCCTTGAGCACATTGCCTCAGTCAGCTATGGCACAATTTCAATAAATTTCCTGTTGAATCTTTTAATGCTAATAGTCGTTGCTACTGCGGTGAGGGGCTGGGAGAAGGTGAGGCTTGAGAAGCAGGAGACGGCGTTGTTGCTGGGCTAGGTGTAACCGTTGTGACTGTGGGAGAAGGTGAGGCTTGAGGAGCAGGGGACGGCGTCGTTGCTGGGCTAGGTGTAACCGTTGTGCCTGTGGGAGAAGGACTGGGAGATGCAGGTGCAATTGCTCCTTGGGGAACAGGTGAAGCAGTAGGGGCGAGAGGGCTAGGAGAAGGCGTCGCGGGAGTCGTCACCGGAGCTACTTGCGGCGATGATATCTCTCCCAAGATTCCCGGTGCGCCTGTATAAAATACTCCTGCCACGCAAGCAATCATTGTTGTTGCTAGGGTGCCGACAAAGAGAGCTTTCCAGCCTAACTCAGAAATATCTTTACGTCGGGACGGAATTAGGGCAATCGTACCACCGACAAAAATGCCCACAGAAGCAATATGGGCAAAACCCGAGAGGGCGTAGCTAATGATGATCAACGTGCGCTCGCTCAATTCTCCGGCGGCGGCTGCCCGACCTAATTCTTGATAGGGAGGAATGGCGGTTTCTAGCAAGCGGCGACCAAAAATCACCGACGCTTGCCAGGATTCGTCAAAGGGAACGCCAGTGAGGATTGTCAGTGGGTAGAACAAAAATCCGAGAATGTTCTGCAAATTGACGATGCTGAAAAACTGTCCGACGATTTGCAACAAGAAAATGTTGGACTCAGTCAAAGCCGCAAGTGCGCCAAATATCTGATTGACTAGCGAGACTAAGCCGAGAATTAAGATTAGTACCGCCGCGATCGCTACCGCCATTTTCACCCCATCCAACGCGCCGACAATCGCCGCATCCATCGGGCTAACCCGCTCAATCGGTTCGCCACCGACTGTTTCCTGGGGAACATCCTCCTCAGGCTTAACGCCCATGAACTCTCCCTCATCATCAAAATTTTTGGCTTTATTCGCTTCCTCTGTGGGAATGCCTCCAGCTGTAAGGGGAACGCCTGTTTCTGGCACCAAAATCTTCGACAGCACAAAGCAAGCAGGAATGGCAATAATCGACGCCGAGACTAAGTGCCCCAAAATATTCGGAAACACAGGTCTGAGGAAACTAACATAAATCGCCAAAGTGGAAGAGGCGGCGGTACCAAAACAGCAGGAAAGAATCGCACAGAGTTCGCTACGGGTCATCTTCGCCAAAAAGGGCTTGACCACGATCGCCGCTTCAATCCCCACAAAAATATTCGCCGCACCACTCAACGCCTCAGCCCCACTCAGGCGCATCGTTGCATAAAATATCCGGGCAAAGAAATTAACAACAGGTTGAATGACCCCAATGTTGTAGAGCAACGCCATCAACCCGGAGAAAAACACCACCGTCGGTAAGGCGCGGAAGGCAAAAATATAACCGAGATCTACTGTTGGTACTACCCCTGGTCTTGGCACAATATTTGGGCCAAAGACAAATCGTGCTCCGGTATCAGCAGCGAAGAAGACCCCATCAAGCAAGTTGTTAAACGCATTCAACGCCGCACGGGTGGGGGGAAACAGAAAGATTAAAGCACCCAGCAGGAGTTGTAAACCAATCCCCCAGATAATCACGCGCCAGGGAATGTACTTGAAGCGACGGTTCTCAGAAAACAACCACGCGATCGCACATAAGCCAAAAATACCAGCTAGAGAAACTAAATTGAGGTAAGACATGGATTGGGATACCTGTATTGAGATGGCAATCGTGAGTTGGGTTGTTGTAATGTTGCCGTTACTTCAGGACCAATAAGCGTTGTATAACTGATTACAAAAAGATTAATGAGTAAAAAACAGCTATAGCCTTGACTAATCAATCTAAACTTACTCGCGAGCTTTATGCCAGAGGGCAGTAACAATTTTTTGAACTTTCCGCAACCCTTGAAGGTTAGAAACTCATTAACTGATGGTGAAGGGAGTCAGTGAAGTATGAAGGGTGAAGTATGAAGTATGAAGTGTGAAG
Organism: Kastovskya adunca; assembly: GCF_059505785.1. Taxonomy (NCBI): domain Bacteria; kingdom Bacillati; phylum Cyanobacteriota; class Cyanophyceae; order Coleofasciculales; family Coleofasciculaceae; genus Kastovskya; species Kastovskya adunca. The sequence continues at coordinate 74,479 of NZ_JCACLG010000008.1, forward strand.
GCTTCGACGTGAGCTCAGCCGAACGGGTGAAGTATGAAGGAGGTTATCAGTTTTCCTCATCGCCTCATCTCCTCTGCCCCCCTGCACCCCTGCTCCTCTGCACCCCTGCTCCCCTGCTCCTCATCCCCTGCTCCTCATCCCCTTATCACCCTCTCCTTCTCTTACCTCTGCGCCCTCTGTGCCTCCGTGGTTTATTAAAATCCCCATCACCTCATCCCCCCACTCCTCAGGGAAGCAACACTTCGTGAATTGCCACCGCCTCATCCTTACCTTTAACCTTCACCGAGTCGCCTACTAAGCGCAGCTTAAACGCTTCCGGGTGATGTAGCGAGGAAACAACCGATTCAGTCACCAAAATTGCACAATCGTACTGCCGAGTCAGTCCCTCAACTCGGGCGGCAACATTCACCGCATCCCCAATCACGGTAGACTCAATCCGCGAGGTAAAGCCAATCGTCCCCATCACGACCTCACCGCGATGAATACCAATCCCAATTTCGATTAGAGGTAAGGCTTTGTGCTTCCGGTTGGCATTGAATTCTTGCAACATCTGCTGCATGGCTAAGGCGGCGTACAGCGCACAGCCTGTTCCTTCATCATCAAACAACGCCATGATCGCATCACCGATGTACTTGTCAATAAATCCTCCATTGTCATTAATCACCTGTCCCATGCAGGCAAGATAGTCGTTTAACAATGTAAAGGTTTCTAGAGGCGTTAACTGTTCTGACATTGAGGTATAACCGCGAATGTCAGCAAATAAAATCGTAATTCGGCGTATTGCCGTGACACCCACCTGGATGTTTTCAATTCCGTCTGAGGCAATAACAGCCAGAAACTTATCGGGAACAAAACGTTCAAAAGACTCTATCGTTTTTTGAAGTCTCCCGAAGGATGCCTGCAACGCCGCAGACATCTCATTAAAAGCCGCCGCCAATGCGCCAATTTCATCGGTTCGCTGAATATCAGCACGATGTTGTAAATCTCCGGCGGCAATCTTGGCAGCACTAATTTGTAGACGTTGCAAAGGGTTACTAAGTTGACGCGCCAGGAGATAAGCTCCCACTAGTCCAACAGCTAGTCCAATTGCCCCGACTATTAAAGCTTTTTTCAAAGCATTTGCCATTGCTAGGTTGACCTCTCGTAGGGAGATGCCAATGCGGAATGTCCCAATTTTTTCTCCCGCAGCATTACGAATGTCAGTGGCAACTTCCATCATGCGTTCTCCCCGACGCCCTCGTAATTGCCCTTGAGGGAACTCAACATCTCGTAGCAGATAAGTTTCGAGAACAAAGGTTTTCCCGGATGCATTTAGTGCTTTGTCAGTGATATCTACCCGCACTACATCGGGATAATACTGTTCCTGAAAATCGCTCGGCAGGGCAGCGACAATTTGATTTGATAGCCGTGCGTCAGATACCAGGATGTAAACAAAGTCTTGATTGCGTCTAAGAAGTAAGTTCAATCCCTGGCGAATTTGTCCCCAGTTTTGATCTACTAATTCGTTTGTCCAAGCACTAGCAAGAGCCGCCGCCAGTAGTTGTACTTCCTTACGCTTGGAGTAGCGGTAAAGGTCTTGCTCGCTCTTCACCCAAAGCCATACCGTAATCCCAATAATCACGATAATCAAAAGCGTCGTGGCAGTCATAATCCGAGTGCGAATTGAGCGAAATAATGCAACCTTCATCAATTCAAGGCGACAGTTAATCAGCCTATTGTCTCAAGTTTCAGGAGTGATGGGGAGCGGGGAAGCAGGGGAGCAGGGGAGCAGGGGAGCAGCGGATAACTACACCCACCCTTCACCCTTCATACTTCACCCTTCACCCTTCATACTTCTCCCCTACTTCCCGACTCAGGACTCAGGACTTATTTCGGTAAGGGTTGACCAAACTCAATTACAGGGACTGTAGCTGAGTTGGGTTGTGAGGGGGGTGTTCCAGGGGGAGAGGATTGTAGCGTCGGTATACTAAGGTTTGGTGGTTGACTAGGCGGCGGAAAATTGGCTGGTGTGGGGGCTGCACCCGGACGAATCAGTGGTGGCACCGTTACCATAGCACTAGACTGACCAGAAACTGTAGTCGCAGGCGCAGGCGTGGGAATCCCTAGAATAGGGGTTGGTTTTCCGGCAATGAGCGGACGCAGTATCCAGCGATTTTCAACGGTGTTCCCTTCTACTCGTTGTAGTTGTACCTGTTCTGGTGATAAGGCGACAGCAGGCGAGAGTTCCATGACGATTCGCGCCACATTTTCTTCAAACTGCGCCACTCGAATTTGACGCACTGTTCCAGAGTAGGTTTGTTGGGTTGGTACGCTACCGAGTTGGGTGTTGGGTAAATCGATAACGATGCGTGGCGGCTCTGTCAGTAGGAAGTAGCGGGGGGTTGTACTTTCCTGGGTCGTAATTTCCAGTTGATTGGCACTTTCATCAAATTGCCAGCGTGTTAAGAGGGCAGCAGCAGAGGCGATCGCTACTTGTAATACCACACCAACCATCACCAATAATCCCACTACGCTAACGGTTTTTAACCGCTGAACGGACTGCTTAAAGATGGTTGACTGTAAGCTTGGGGTGAAAAATCCTTGCGCCAATGCCTCTCCCTCATTGCTCTGCTCAGGTTTAGTTAACCTTACTCGAAAGTTTGGGTTCTAAATCATCCTCCTTTAAAAAAATCAGGGAGAGATGGCAATAAAAAAGCTTTTTATCGGTTATAGCGTCTTCTATGGAAAGCATTTTTGTAGAAAAAAAGTCTGCAAATAGTTGTGGGTAAGCATTAACTTTTCAGCAACTTAAGTGTGCAGTGATCTCGATCCGAAAAATATCGGTCGAGGATCACACAGAAATTAACCAAATCTTCTAGATTTAAAAGAGTTAATATCATCTGCATAGAGCAACTTACATCACCTAAGTGATGACTCCAAAAACAAAATAATATTCTTAGTCGGCAAGCTAATCTAGCCAGAACACCATGTTTGTAAGTAACGAAAGTTTGCCCCCCGGTTCTGCAAACTGGGTCAAGTATTGCAAAAAATTAGAAAAAAGTCTCGTTTTGCGGACAAAGCAGTTAACCAGAGCTAATCAAGAATTGGCTGAAAGAATTGCTGTTAGCGAAGCAGTCTGCATGGAAAATCAACGATTAGAAGAGGCATTACTACAAGCACAAGAAAAGTACCGCAGTATTTTTGAAAACGCGGTGGAGGGTATCTTTCAAACGACACCGGAAGGATGCTACCTCAGTGCTAATCCTACCTTGGCAAGAATTTACGGCTATGAGTCGCCCAAGGCACTGCTGGAAAAGCTGACTGATATTGAATGCCAGCTTTATGTAGAACCAGAGCGGCGTCAGCAGTTTATTGAGCAGTTGCGATCGCAAGACTCTGTATCTGAGTTTGAATCGCAAGTCTATCGCCAAGATGGCAGCATTATCTGGATATCGGAAAGTGCCCGCGCTGTACGCGACAGTTTAGGCAATCTTCTCTACTACGAAGGCTTTGTTACTGATGTCACCAAACGCAAACAATCGGAAGCCTCGTTGCGGAAATCACAAATGCAGTTTAAAAAACAAGCCGAAGAACTGCAACTAGCATTGCAAAAGCTGCAACAAACGCAGTCACAGCTCTTGCAAACTGAAAAAATGTCCAGCTTAGGACAGCTTGTTGCAGGCATTGCTCACGAAATTAACAACCCTGTTAATTTCATGTGTGGCAATCTTCTTCATGCCAGACAGTACGCGGAAGACCTCTTAGAATTATTCCAACTTTACGCCAAGCATTATCCTCAGCCTGTACCAGAAATTCAAGCCGCAGCAGAAGCCATTGATTTAGACTTTATCATCAAAGATTTTCCTCAGACTCTATCTTCCATGCAAATTGGCGCTGATCGCGTCCATCAAATCGTTCAATCGCTGCGGAACTTTTCCCGGATTGACGAAGCGCAGACCAAACCAGTAGATATTCACCAAGGTATAGATAGTACTCTCCTTATCCTCCACAACCGTTTGAAAGCTAGAGGTACCTATCCTACTATTGCTGTTTTAAAAGAATATGGCGATCTGCCCTTGGTAGAGTGCTATGCCAGCTTATTAAATCAGGTGTTTATGAATCTTTTGTCTAATGCTATTGATGCACTAGAACAGGAGATTGAGAAAGAAGACAAGGGAGCAGAGAACAGCAGTCAACTCTCTTCCCTGTCGCAAATTCCTAATTCCCAAGGCCCAATCCCTACGATTCGCATTCGGACAGACACGATCAGGAATGACTGGGTAGTTATTAGCATTATTGATAATGGGCCGGGAATGTCAGATGAAGTAGTCAGAAAAATATTTGAGCCATTTTTTACAACTAAACCCATAGGTAAAGGGACAGGGCTAGGACTTTCTATCAGTCACCAAATCATTGTTGAAAAGCATGGCGGCACTCTACGTTGTATTTCTGCACCCCAGCAAGGAACTAAGTTTGTTATTGAAATTCCTCTCCGAGCTTCTGCGACCAAGTCAGGGGTATCATGGGGTTGATGGCTCGTAAACTCTCTTCGTACTACAAATTAGCAAGGGAATTATCTTCTAGAGTATCTTCAAACTAGTACTCCGGTGGACTCTTATGTTCAACTACGCGAGTGAACATTAAATTAACAAGGGAATTATCTTCTAGAGTATCTTCAAACCAGTACTCCGGTGGACTCTTATGTTCAACTACGCGAGCGAACATTTTCTGCAACCAGTCTTCCAATGAAACGGCGATCATTGCATTTTTCCATTCTGAGGGGGGGTATTCATGATCGCAGTCGAGTACCGGATTTTCACCAGCAATTAACTCGTCCATATCCAAAGCACAGAAATCCCCTGTACCGATTCGTCCCAAATAGGCGATGGGCAGCGAAGAAGGATAAGTCGGATACTCTTCTGTATCAAGAAGTAGAAGTTTGTAGACTAACTGCCTATACTCTAAAAGAGATTTTGTTCCAAATATGATAATCCCAGAATCTGCCCACCAAGAGTTAGGAGTTGAACGGTTTCCGGTATGAGAGCAAAAGAGATGAGCGCCATTGTACTTAAGTAGAAACTTCCGATAGCTTGGTGGAAGCGATACACTTAGTTCTTGTTCGCATTGATCTACTTCTTCTTGTGTAGCAGCTTCACCCATACTAAATCCCCAGTTAAGGGAGAACTCTTGGAATACACTTCTTGACTGCTCTATTGCTTCAGGTATCCATTCGTACATACTTATCTCAATTTTTAGCTTCAAAAAACAGGATTTAGCACAGATACAAAGGAAATGAGGTATTCCTGCGCGACTCTTTTGTAACGGGACGGGGCTAGGACTTTCCATCAGTCACCAAATCATTGTTGAAAAGCATGGCGGCACTCTCCGTTGTATTTCTGCACCCCGGCAAGGAACTGAGTTTGTTATTGAAATTCCTCTCCATCAGTCGTGTTAAACATGCCTTGTACCATCCTATTAAGTAATGTTTCTTAATAGCTAGGCAAAATAATATCGCCAGTTTTAAGCGAAAAGAAATAGGTAGATAAGCTTTCTATTTCTTTTCGCTTTTTAAACTGACGATAGGGTTATAGCGATGCTGGCTAATGGCTATCCTGGCGAGAGTTTTTTAAGCCAGAAACTTACTTCACCAGCAACTTACTACGTCAACAATTAGTAAAAGGGAATTTTCTGCTTAACGCCATTGCTTCTTGCGACGTGCAACTTCTTTACGTTTGCGTTTTTCCTGGGGAGTCTCGAAATGACGCAGCCTCTTGACATCTGTCAAAATTCCTGCCTTGGAGACTTGACGCTTAAATCGGCGCAAGACCGACTCAATAGCTTCATTTTGACCAACAGTTACTTGAGTCATCCTTCTTAACTAATCAACCTCAATTACTAATCGCCAGTTAATGACTGACTTTGTACATATTCTGGCAAATAATTATGGCAAAAGATATCCCCTTAATGCACGATCGCCATCTTTTAAAGGAAAGTTTTGTTACAACTGAGTAGTTTCAAGAACAAAAGGCGCGATCGCCAACAGACTGAAGCTTGAGGCAAGTTCTGATCGCCACTGGTTTACGGTTGAATCCTGAGGGCGCTGCCCAAAATAGCACAACGCTTTGGCTAGGAAGCCCAGTTCCACATTAGGGGATTTTCATCGAGGTTGTCGGTAACGTGTCGGGCGATGCTATCAATTTCCTGGAGGTCTTCTGCCGACAGGGAAACTTCAGCCGCTTTCGCATTAGCGGTCGCTTGCTCGGCATTTCGTGCGCCAGCGATCGCGTTAGCTTGGGGTTGGGCAATCAACCAAGCAAGGGCGAGTTGAGCAAGGGAGCATTGGTAACGTTCCGCAATTGGGCGCAGTTTATCCAGGGCTTCTTGGGCGTGTTGGTAGTTTTCCCCCTGGAAGAGCTTATTCTTTTTCCGGTTATCGCCTTCTTTAAACTCGTGGTCAGGACCAAACTTACCTGTCAATAGTCCTTGCGCTAAGGAAGAGTAAGCGAGAATCGAGATTTGGTTCTCCGCGCAGTAGGGCATCGCCTCATCCTCGACATAGCGCCAGAACAGCGAGTAAGGGGGTTGTAAGCTGTCAATGCGTCCGTACTGTGTGGCTTCTTCCAACTGGGCGCGGGAGAAGTTAGATACACCGATTGCCCGAATTTTGCCTTGCTCTTTCAATTTGTTCAAGGCACTCATCGTTTCTTCAATCGGCACAGTCTCACTATTGAAAGCTCCAGATGGCCAGTGGATTTGATAGAGGTCGAGGTAATCTGTCTGGAGATTTTTTAAGGAGCGATCGCAAGCCTCAATCACCTGGTCGTATTTGAGGTGGTTGGCAAAGACCTTACTGGCATAAACTAAGCGATCGCGGGGTATATCTGAGAGGGCGGCAGCGATCATTTGCTCAGAGTGACCGTCTCCATAAACTTCGGCAGTGTCAATTGTGGTGATACCTGCATCTACGGCTGCCCGGATCGCTTTTTTAGTTTCGGCATCTTCAATACCAACCCACTGTTTCTTCCCGGCTTGCCAAGTACCCAGGAGGATAGGTGAGATTTGGACATCAGACGTGCCTAAGCGTCGCGTTTCCATATTTATTAAGATCTGTATTTTTCTGTTTGCCTCTCACCTTAGCGAGTTTTTTTGAGTCCTGTTGTACCTCTGTGGTTTGAATCCTTCGAGAACAGGAGTTCCCTAACTTTGGGAAAACCCTCCCCCACTCAACAATAAAATCGGTAGTCTTAAATAAAGACGCGAGGGTTAACAGCCATGCCAGCAACTACTGTCACAACGACTCACGCACTCAAAGAATGGGCGCTTGCTATTGAGGCATTAGAACGGGGCAAAACGATTATGCTGATCCGCAAAGGTGGCATTCGGGAAGTCGGCAATCGTTTTCAAGTCGCCCACAACCAAGTTTTGCTCTATCCTACCTACGAGCATCAAAAGTCTGATTTGTTGAAGGTGGAGTATGCACTGACAGCGCCACCTGTTTCCCCTGGTTGGCATCCTGAAACCGTGCCGATTAGCAGTTGGGCGGAGATTACTGATATTTTGCCAGTCAGCGATCAATCAGTGGTGCAGAGGCTATTACCGCATCATATCTGGAACGAGAAATTTGTCAGCGATCGCCTCCATTGGAAGCCAAATCAACCCCTATTTGTCTTATTGCTGCGAGCTTACCTACTACCACAAGCAGAAGTTATTCCCTATCGCCAAGACTACGGCGGTTGCCGTTCCTGGATCGATCTGGTTGATCCAATTTCCTTGGAAGGAATAACGCCTGTTTTGCACGAAAGTGACTACAACCAGAGGGTAAGCGAAATCCGTAAATTGATCGAGGAGCCGGGTTAAAACCTGCCTTTGCCTGTATACCCCCCAAGCGGCAACGCTGTGGGATTTTTGGCTATCTCAAATAGAGTCTGAGTTCAACTTGTAAACTTCTGGAAGCTTCCACCAGGGAGCCGCAGGAAAGGCATGATGTTCCTTATGGTAGCCAAAGTGGTAACAGGTAACGAATGACCAAAAAACAGGCAGAGCATTAGTTTTTGCTCGATAAGAATTGTTGTATCCACCTTTGGGTTCCCGGTGGGGTAGGTAAGTACCAAAATAAAACAACTGCACAGAACTTAAGAGGGAGGGGACTACCCAAAACCAAGTTAAATTCCGTTCTGGAATATCCAGGGTATAAACAATAATATTGAAGATAGCCACCAACGCCCCAATCCTGAGCCAGCTCCAATATTGCTTCATAAAATAGAAATACCAAGCAAAAAAGTTTTTATGCTTGCTGTCATGAAAATCAGGATCAAGTTCGCTAGCTGGGTGATTGTGATGTATCCAATGCTTTTTCAAAATATTTTGATAAGGAAGCAACCCATAAATAACTAGCGCGAATGCTCCGATAAAATGATTGAGTTTTTTATTTTCAGGGCAAACTACGCCATGCATGGCATCATGGGCAGTAATAAATAATCCTGTATAAAGAAACGTTTGTACAAGTACGGCGGGTAGCAGCCATAACGTCGGAATATTAGAAATATCAATCGTTAACAGGAAAACTAAGCTACTTGCCCAGATTCCAATAATTGCACAAGCAATAAAAACACCATTAACTATTCCTTCACCTTTCACGGTTGACGTGAGTTTGTTTTGTTGCAGTGATGGTTGTTCGGACTGAATCACACATTTACTCCATGTAGGGGTTTGAGAGCAGCTTTATAAGCCACACAATTTGGACAATAACTATCAGCCTCCTGGCAATGAAGGCTGGCAACGTTTTATGAGACAATAAGAGTATTGTCTTAAGCAAAATGAAGTTATATTATGTATTGTAAAGCTTTAAGAGCAGATTGAGGCGATCGCTCTCCTAATTCAGGGTTGAAATAACGAGTAACGCTTGTTATTTGGCTGATTTACCTAGATATTAAGCTTAAATTACTTCATTACAAGCAATAATTAAAAATTTTAGTCTTTAGGGGTTAACAGACTGACAGTCTATTGGAAGCCCTTAAACTGTCAGTCTGTTAACTAATCAACCTGTCCTTAGCGAACGACGTACTGAGGTAGAAGGTGAAGCAGGTCACGAAGGACGCTGTAACCAGCCCAGTCCCAAAGCAAGTAAGCCAGGAAACCAATCATCGCTAGGCGTCCGTTCCATAGTTCGGCTTGAGGATTCCAGCCAAACTTGAAAGTGTTGCGGTCTAAGCCATTGTAAGCTTTGGCAACAGCAGGTAGATCGGTAGCTGTATCAACAATCTTTTCTCTTTCGGGTGTTGGAGTTTTCATAGTTTACATTCCTTAACGTTCTGATAATTTCATCGTAGCTACCAGGCTAAGTGCTGCTATCTGTCTTTAGTGGCAAACCTCAAGCATCTCTAAAGAGTGATGTAGTTTTAAAATCTAGTGACATAATGTCACAAAGGTCAGAAAAATTGAGAAATATTCTAATAGAGAGAGGATTAATTTTTTCAAAGATTACAAATAGAATAAACAAAAAATATGCCTCTAGAGAGGCGTAAGTTCACTTTAGTAGAGTGCGAAGTTGTTTTTACTGCGATTTAAATTAAGTAGCAGGAGCCAATTAAACGTTAAGCGATCGCTGCCTAAAAACGACCTTTTGTAGAAATTAATAGCAACGATTGCGAGCAGTGCCCACCCTACACCTCTCTTGTTCCTCTGCGTTAAAAAAATCGGGCGATTTTACTCCCCGTAAACTGTCACGACAACAGTACGGCGGCGGGGTTTGATATCACATTCCAAGTGGAAAATTTGTTGCCAGGTTCCTAACTCTAACTTGCCATTTTGCACGGGTACGGTGAGGGAAGGGCCAAGCCAAGTAGCTTGCAGATGGGAATGTCCGTTGCCATCGTGCCACATTTGCTCGTGTCCGTATTCCCGACTGGGGGGAATCAGCTTGTTGAGGAGTTCCGGCAAATCGCGTTGCAGTCCGGGTTCAAACTCAATCGTGCCAATGGCGGCGGTACTACCAATGTTGAAGACATGCGCCATTCCCGTCTTGATTCCGGAGCTTTTGACGATCGCATTAACCTTATCCGTCAGGTCATGCATTGTCCCATGACTGTCTGTAGAAAGGTGGATTTGCTCCTGATGAACCATGATTGATGTTGAGTTGAGTTTTTTAGTGGGGCGATCGCATCCCCATCTAACCTCCTATTTTAGGCATCTTCAAACAAATCGAGCGGAAAATGACCGTAGGTGCCGTTTACTGCATCCTCTTCCGATGACTGACAAGACACCAAGACGCCGCGATACTCTCCCGGATAGGGACTTAGATAATGGGACATGCGTTGCGTGTTGAACTTGATATACATCGGTTCTGCTTCAGCGGGAATATCAGCTTGGTCAAGATCAGCCTTGTAACCCAGAGCATTTAAATAACTTTTGAGCGCGGACAACCCCTCAGCCGCATTATCCGCGCAAATTCCGAAATTTTGAGCATCCGATAAATCAGTAAACAGGAGTAGCGCCTGACGCAGTTGAGCTTTTTCCGATTCTGATGCGATGGTTTTATTGTCTATACAACTAAACGCCGTTAGGATTTTGTGGGCAGATTCGAGGGTGAGAGTTGATGAGTGTTCAGTAGACATTGAGGGTGCTGTAACGAATGTGGGGATGATTGATTGTAGTGAGTTTCTGCACAAGAGGAAACGGCTAAGGGTAGGGTGAACCAAAAACTAGCGCCTGCCAGAACTAGAGCAGTAATCGTAACAATCGCCAAAAAGCCTTGCAGAATTAAAATCCTTTGAGGAATATTTCCCGCCTTTATCCCTAGGCACGAGCTAGATCCCCGACTTCTTCAAGAAGTCGGGGATCTGGGCAGTAAGTCAGCACCCAATCCTGGGAGAAGGGGTTAGGAAATGAGGAATGACTCAGATAGCCTTTTTAAAACTCAGCACTCAACGGTGTCCGAGGGAAGGGAATGACATCACGGATATTTGTCATCCCCGTCATGAATTGCACCAAGCGTTCAAACCCCAAGCCGAATCCCGCATGTTCAACCGTACCGTAGCGGCGCAAATCCAGATACCACCAGTAATCCTCTGGGTTTAGCCCTTGAGTTTTAATCCGCCGTTCCAAAACATCCAAACGTTCTTCCCGTTGAGAACCCCCGATGATTTCCCCAATATTGGGAGCGAGGACATCCATTGCCCGCACCGTCTTTTCATCGTCGCTGAGGCGCATGTAAAACGCCTTGATTCCCACTGGGTAGTCGGTGACGATGACGGGTTTTTTAAACAGTTCTTCTGCTAAGTAGCGTTCGTGTTCCGACTGCAAATCTACGCCCCAGTTACAGGGAAACTCAAACTTTTTGTTAGCTTTTTCTAAAAGGGCGATCGCGTCTGTATAGGTAATCCGCTCAAACTCGCTGTTAATAATATTCTCCGCCGTTGCCAACACCGTGTCATTAATGCGCTGGTTGAAGAATTCCATATCTTCCGGACAACGTTCTAGGACTGTCTTAAAGACGTACTTTAAGAACTCCTCCGCCAAGTCCATATTGCCCTTCAAGTCACAAAACGCCATTTCCGGTTCCACCATCCAAAACTCTGCCAAGTGGCGCGAGGTGTTGGAGTTTTCCGCCCGGAAAGTAGGGCCAAAAGTGTAGACGTTACTAAACGCCATTGCCATCACTTCAGCTTCCAACTGTCCGCTCACCGTTAGGTAAGCAGGGCGTCCAAAAAAGTCTTGAGCGTAATCAATATCTTGCGTATCTAGGCGAGGAACGTCCTTTAAGTTAAAGCTAGTGACGGCAAACATTTCCCCCGCTCCCTCGCAGTCGCTAGCGGTAATCACAGGGGTGTGAATCCACAAGAAACCCCGCTCTTGGAAGAACTGATGAATCGCGTAGGAGCAAGCATTCCGCACGCGGAATACAGCGCCGAGGGTATTGGTACGCGGTCGTAAATGCCCGATTGTCCGCAAAAACTCAAAGGAGTGACGTTTCTTTTGCAGGGGATAGGTTTCTGGGTCAGATGCGCCGTAAACCTTGACCGCAGACGCTTGTAGCTCAATCCGCTGTCCTTTTCCCTGAGACGCGACTAGGACACCCGACGCTTCCACAGACGCCCCGGTATTGATCTGCTTGAGGATATCTTCATACCCTGGCACCTCAGAGTTGAGTACCACTTGCAGATTACCCATAGAGGAGCCATCGTTGACTTCCATAAAGGCAAAGCCTTTCAACTCCCGCTTCGTGCGTACCCAACCTTGAATGGTCAACGACTCCTCAGGTTGACCATCTCTCAATATTTCTGCAATCCGTCGAGTCACCATGTTTCAGACAGCCACTAAATAATGCAAATGCGCTCTTAAATCAATTGGCATTAACCTTCTTCAGTGTAATCGTTCTCCTGTACAGAAATGGAGGTACCCATTCGGCTGTCGGTTCATTGCCCGTTCAGTAGGCTACAAGGACAAGTTCGCTAATCTTCTTAACCAAGGATAAAGCGCCCAATTGGCGATCGCTCGCTTCACCCTCTCCAGTCGCCAAAACCACAAAAGTTAGAATGGAAGCGCCGTACTTCGTCTTTTGCTCCCTCCTTCTAGAGTCACGCCATGAAGAAAAAATTACTGATTAGTTCTCTTTGCTTGCTTGCTGCTGGAAGTGGGCTGAAGCTGGCATTCTCTCCAGCCAATGCTGATACCCCTGCGGTCAATAATCCGTCGCCTGTTGTCGAGTCTACGCAAGCTGCTCCCGCCACGCGATCGCAACTACAACTTCTAGATGCGGGGGCTGAACCCAGGCAGGAGCTACGTTTTAGCCCCGTAGTCAACGCCAAGCAAACGCTGACGATTACAACCAATCTAGATATGGTTACCGCGATCGCGGGACAACCCATACCCTCGTTCAAAATCCCGGCTAGCAGGATGACGATGGAAACCGTTGTCACTCAAGTCGATCCCAACGGCGATATTCACTTTGATTTCTCTTACACAGACGGTGATGTTGTTGCCGATTCCAGCGCTTCGCCAGAAGTCGTTAACGCTGTGCGTTCAACACTCCAAAAGATGGTTGGGATCAAGGGTTCTTATGTCATTGATAATCGAGGACAAGTCAAATCCACTAATGTTGACTTACCGGAAGACCTTGACCCCAGGAGCAAACAACTACTGGAGCAAGTCTTCAGCTCGCTGGAGCAACTGTCTTCACCTGTTCCTGAAGAAGCGGTTGGCATCGGTGCTAAGTGGCGCGTGTCTTCTTCCCCAACTTTCAGTGGCATGAACTTGAATCAGAACACGGTTTATGAGTTGGTGAGCCTGCAAGATAATGTTGCCACCCTCAACGCCAACATTGAACAAGAAGCAGCATCTCAGAACTTAAGCATCCCAGGACTACCAACCACAGCCAAGTTGAATTTGAAATCCTTGGATTCTCAAGGACAGGGACAGGTGGTGATGCAGCTAGACGAAGCAATGCCGATGCGATCGTCAATCTCTATCCGCTCCAACACGGCGATGGATGTTGAGATGAGCCAAGGCAAAACAACACCGATAGAAACCAATCTCACAATGCAGATAAATCTCGAATCTCAACCCTAGTAGCAGGATAGCGCTACCTCTTAAACGTAGGGTGGGCAACGCCCGCGATCAAACTGGAAATCCTTACAAAAACTTCCTTCTAGGCAATGCCTACCTTACAACTGAATTGGTTTTATTTAACCGCTAAACCGTCTTAAACAAGCACGTCACGAGGTACTCAGATGACAGAAACAGCACAACAAAAACGGGTAGTTGTTGTTGGTGCAGGATGGGCGGGATTAGGCGCAACCTACCACCTCGCACAACAGGGCTATGACGTTACCCTCCTAGAAGCTGGCCCCTATCCCGGTGGCTTAGTCGCCGGGTGGAAAACCACCGAAGGACGTTCCGTAGAAGGTGGGATTCATGGCTTCTGGTATCCCTACAGCAATATCTTTTCCCTCGTTCGAGAACTGGGACTGCAGCCCTTCACTCCCTTCACCCGCTCTGCTCAGTATTCTCCCGCCGGATTAGAAGTTGAATCCCCCATATTTCAAGACGAACCCCAACTCCCTACACCACTGGGAACCTTTCTCTACACTCGCTTCAAACGCTTACCACTAATCGACAGACTTTCTGCCCTTCCTCTCCTCTACGCTATTGCTGATTTTGATAATTCCGATGAAGCATGGCGACGTTACGACAAAGTAACAGCACGGGAACTGTTCAAGCAGTTTGGTGTCTCTGCCCGACTTTATAAAGATTCCTTTGAACCGATGCTGTTGGTGGGATTATTTGCCCCCGGAGAGCAATGTTCCGCCGCCGCCGCTCTGGGAATGCTGTATTACTTCATTTTGGCTCACCAACCCAACTTTGATGTTGTCTGGTGCCGGGGAACCGTGGGAGAGACGATCTTTAAACCTTGGGTGCAGCAGATTGAAAAAGCTGGCGGTAAGGTACTCATCAATCAGCGGGTTAATGATGTTCTCCTTGACGAGATAGGGAAAACCAAAGGTGTTGTCTGCGGCGATGAAGTCTTTGAAGCCGATGCTGTCATTTTTGCCGTCAGCGTCAGCGGCATGAAAAAGATTGTCTCCGGTAGTTCTACCCTGAAGAAGTATCAGCAATTCCGGGACTTGCAAAATTTAGGGGCAATTGATGTCTTAGCAACCAAGCTATGGTGCGATCGCAAAATCAATGTACCTTTGCCTTCTAATGCTTGCTTTGGTTTTGACTCTACAACAGGTTGGACATTTTTTGACCTCAACGCCCTACAAGATGAATACAAAGATGAACCTGGTACCGTCATTGAAGCCGACTTTTACCACGCCAACCAGTTGCTGTCGATGAGTGATGAGGAAATTGTAGAGAAGGTACAACGGGATTTAGCGGTTTGCGTGCCAGAATTTCGGGATGCAAAAGTTATTGACAGCAGTATTATCCGAGTCTCTCAAGGTGTGACGCACTTTGCTCCGGGTAGCTATCAGTATCTTTTGTCAGCAAAAACGAATATCCATAATCTATTTATGAGTGGCGATTGGGTTATTACCCGCCACGGTTCTTGGTCGCAGGAAAAGGCTTATGTGACGGGTTTGGAAGCCGCAAATTTAGTAATTAAAAGTTTTGGAATTGGAAATAAAGCTAACATTATTCCCGTCGAACCTGACGAACCGCATATCCAAATTGCCCGGACGGTTAATCAAACAGTACGCGGTATAAGTGAATCGTTTTTACCTAAATTTTGGTTACCTTAGAACTAAATCTTTAGGGTAATCTAGAAAATGTGTTTTCTGTGCGGCTGTCGGAAATTGAGGGAGTTGAAGCCGATAGCGAAACCCAAGAGGCGGTTGCCGATTGGCACTATTGGGTTAATAGAGGATATGAATTGTGAAGGGACAATCCTATGGCAGTTTATCAAGTTCGGTTGCTCAATCCGGCAATGAATCTCGACCGCACCATTTCGGTACCCGACGATCAATACATCCTCGACATGGCGGAAGAGGCGGGGATTCGTTTACCCGCAGGATGCCGTGAAGGTACCTGTTCGTCCTGTGTCGCAAAACTGGTGAGTGGTGAAGTGGATCAAAGCGAGCAAAAATTTCTGCAACCCTCAGAAATTGCGGCTGGTTATACAATCACCTGTGTCGCTTATCCCTTGTCTGATTGCACTCTGGAGACTCATCAAGAGCAGGTTTTGTACAATTCTTCTCTTTACTTTAAGAAGGATGCTAACTGAGGAGGGCGGGTTTTGGACAAGAGGTATTTGCTAAACCCGCCCCTACAAGGTTTATGAAACTGATGCTTTGGCAGAACTCATCAAGGCTTTGGTGGTAGACTGACCTGCCTGTCGTAACTGTCGTGTTAACTGAAGGTTGAGCAGTGCCCAAATCAGCGATTGACCGACGAGGGTTAGGATAACGGCTGTCCCGGTGGTGTTTTCAATAGCAATCCAAGGAATCGCAGAGAATAACCAAACACTAGGGGTATTTCCTGGAAACAGTGAGAAATAACCAAAAGCTAAGGGCGGTAAGACAATCGCCGCAACGACGGCTGTCGCTGCAAATCCCGCTCGTTTCGGGTGCTTTATGAATAACGTAAGTTGAGCGATGCTGGCATAGACCAAAATCAGACTCATCGTGAGTAGTACTCCCAAAACGGCGGCTATTTTGTCCTCACCATTGAACCTTAGCTGTATCCAGGGAAGTAAGATGGCAGAGGCGATCGCTATATTTATCCCAATTGCGACTATTGCTGGACTTTTTTCTCCCCTAATCAAATCTTGCATCAGGCTGCGCTTGCGGGAAAATTCCTGTCGATGCCGATACCTTGCCCAATCTTGCATCGCTTGTCGATGGGGACTCAGCGCCGCGATAAAAAACAAAAACAGCAGCAGGTTGCAGATAACCAAAATCGACAAATGACCGAACAAATTTCCGATTCTGAAGTACTCCTCGTGGTTGTTGGATTCCCAAGCAAATGCCAGCAGTACCAGATTAAAGGTAGCGGTTAGACAGTAACTTTGTTGCTTGCTGAGTAATGTAGCACTGGGAGTATGGAAACGACGTTTAAGCCCTTGCCATAGCCAGTAAGTCCATAGACCATAATTCAGCAGTACTAAACCAGTCACCTTCACCCCACTGGTACCGACGGGTACGCCAAACACCTGCAACGAGTCTAAGCCTCGAATGAAAACATCAAACGCCCCAGAGATCGTGCTTCTATCTTTTAAGTAGGGCAGAACAACTAAGGGCCCAGCCAATAGAGTGATGTTGTTTAGGGGGTAGTTACTGACTAAATGCCCTCCGCTTTGAGTGATGATACTGATGATCGCCAAAAATAGAAGTACTAAAGCACTACCCAGCAAAGCGTGAATCCCACCCGAAGAATTGCTAAGTAACCCAAAGACTTGGGACAGAATATAGAAAAACAAGCAGCTAGCCGCTAAGACAGCGTAAAAGCCCAAAATTGAGACCAGTGGAATCCCAGCAGAGAATCCTGAAAACAAATGCAAAGGTAGCGCTAGAAAACCAATTAAATAAAGAAGGCTGGGGACGCCAAGCACCTTACCCAATAAAATGCTTTGAGCAGACTGGGGAGTGAGACGAATGAAGTTTAGTGTGCCGCTAAATTTTTCCTTCGAGAGGTCGCTAATCAGCATATAGGTGCCGACTGCCAATAAGGTGAAAATACCTGCAATGCTGAGACAAATAAATACCTCTGTCCACCATAGCGACCAATTAACCAAGTAGTTCCCGAAACTATCGGTGAGACAAGTGCGAGATTCACCAGTGCAGTAGTGGCTATAATCCCCTGTTGGAGATGGTTCCAGACGATACCCCCCTGGTAGCTCACTGGCGAATAACAGTAGAATTAGTAACTGACTGCCTAAAGAAATGACTGTGGCAATCAAAACATTCTGGGGTTTAAGACGCCCTTTTAGTTCTCGAACTAGTTGAGGGTTCCACTCTCCTAACTGGGTAAATATGTCAAATGCCATACAAATTAATCTCCTTATAAGAGAAATTTTGGAGCGGACAAGGTTTTCATTACCAGCAGTTATTTGCGTTCTCTAACTAAAGAAAATTAGAGATCTAAAACGATTAAACTGCTTTGAATTTGTTGATAAGAACCTGGCTAGCAGTGAAATGATTCAGGATGCTTGTTGATGACCCAGCTTAAGGAAGATAGTTTCCAAATCTTCAGGGGCGCAGTGAAATTCGGTCAGGGGAATCCCTGCCGCAATGAGCGATCGCAACAGTTGGGCACAGTCTTCTTGACCTCCAGAAAAGTGAACGCGCAGATGCCCGGTTTTAGGCATAACTTCCCAATCTTCAACGAGGGGATAATTTTTCAATTGGGCTTGCAAGTCTTCCAAGGAACCCAGGGTAGCGAGAAAGATTTGCTGGCGAGAAAGACGCTGGTAAAGTGCGCTTAAGGAGGCACTTTCGACAAGATAACCCAGTTCCATGATGCCGACAGAGGTGCAGAGTTCGGCAAGATCGCTTAGGACGTGAGACGAAATCAAAATCGTCATTCCCGCTTCCTGCAAAACTTTGATAATTTGTCGAAACTGCATCCGCGCGATTGGATCGAGTCCGGAAACGGGTTCATCCAGTAGCAATAAAATCGGCTCGTGAATAATCGTGCGGGCAAGGCTGAGGCGTTGTTTCATCCCCCGCGAAAGGGTGGCAATGAGACTCTTGCGCTTGTGGGTGAGTTGTACCAGTTCCAGTACCTCCTGCAAGCGCTGGCGACGCTTTACCTGACGCAGGTTATAGAGACGCCCAAAGTAGTCGAGATAGTCCCAGACGGTTAAGTCCTCATAGAGGGGATAGTCGTCCGGTAGGTAGCCAAGGCGCTGTTTGAGGGCGGGGTTGCTTTGATCGCGCAGGAGGCGATCGCCATTAATATAAATTTCGCCTGTCGTTGGCTCCTCTGCCGCCGCTAGCATCCGAATTAGGGAGGTTTTTCCAGCACCATTAGGCCCAATCAACCCGTAAACTTCCCCCGCCTCGACTTGTAAATCCACCTCATGAACGGCAATGTGGCGGTCGTACTGTTTCGTCAGTGCGCGAGTATCAATCGCTAGTTCTTTTGCCATAACCACTAAGAGCGAGTCCTGACGGCAACGTCAGTTAAAAATTACCTGTCAGCCTAGCCTGTCTCTACAAAAAGTGTCAGTAACATTACTGAAATTGAAACAAAGACGCGATCGCGCTCTTGTCGGAATACAAACCAAAATCGCTCTCAAGCTTTGATACTCAAAAAATTAGAGACTGCAAACTGTCACTACCTATAAGCTTTCTTCTGCGGTCGTCGCGCCTTGATTCGGCTAACAATTTCTTCAATTTTCTCTCAGCTTCCAAGGGCACTCGTTCTTGAGTTTGAGCATCGAAGGGGCGATTTAGGCAACAAAAATCTAAACAAATCAAGAACCCCATCGATACAGTTGCTCTTGTATGATGTTTACTCTACAAGGATTTCCTAATTCATTTAGTAACTATCTCAACAAAATTTCTTATGACACAGCATCACCGCATCACCCTACTACCTGGCGATGGCATTGGCCCTGAAATTATGGCGGTAGCGGTAGAGGTGCTGAAGGTTGTTGGACAGCAACTAGATATCGAGTTTGAGTTTCAAGAAGCCCTGATTGGTGGGGCGGCAATTGACGCCACAGGCGAACCCCTGCCAGCCCAAACGCTGGAAATGTGTCGCAATAGCGATGCCGTCTTGCTTGCCGCTATTGGCGGGTACAAGTGGGATTCTCTCCCCCGGAATTTACGCCCAGAAACCGGACTGCTGGGACTGAGAGCCGGATTGAAACTGTTTGCAAACTTGCGTCCAGCGATAATCTTGCCCCAACTAATTGACGCTTCCTCCTTAAAACGAGACGTAGTGGAAGGGGTCGATATTATGGTGGTGCGCGAACTCACTGGGGGTCTTTATTTCGGCGAACCCAGAGGAATTTTTGCCACGGAAACGGGAGAGAAGCGAGCTGTCAACACAATGGCTTACAGCGAAGCGGAGATCGACCGCATTGGCAAAGTCGCCTTTGAAACTGCCCAAAAACGCGGTGGAAAACTCTGTTCTGTGGATAAGTCCAATGTATTAGAGGTGTCCCAATTGTGGCGCGATCGCATGACACAGTTGGCGTCCAATTATCCCGATGTGGAACTTTCCCACTTATATGTGGATAATGCCGCCATGCAACTGGTGCGATCGCCAAAACAATTTGACACGATCGTCACAGGGAATCTATTTGGTGATATTCTCTCGGATGCAGCCGCTATGCTGACAGGCAGCATTGGTATGTTGCCCTCTGCCAGTCTCGGTGAATCAAAACCAGGAGTTTTTGAACCTGTCCACGGTTCCGCACCAGATATTGCCGGACAAGACAAGGCAAATCCCTTGGCACAAGTCCTAAGTGCAGCGATGATGCTGCGCTATGGCTTGAATCAAAAAACGGCTGCTGACCGCATTGAGCAAGCTGTGCTGCAAGTACTAGACCAGGGTAAGCGTACCGGTGACATCATGTCAGCAGGAATGACTCAGTTGGGCTGTCGGGCGATGGGAGAGGCTCTCATTGATGCACTCCAGTCAACCTAGTCCTCTATAATTCCCTCTTGCTGCAATGACACGCTCTAGATTACAGTCGAGCTGAAAACTTTGGGGGTAGCGGGTGGTATATACATCACAGCAACGAACAGAAAACTATACAGAGCGGATGGATCTACCAGTTTTGCTAGACCCCTCAATATTAAGAGCAGCTCGACACATCTATCACACTTACTATGAAGTCCACCCCAATCGTATGGATCGCCCAACGGGGGTCGCCATTCACCGATTTACCCATCGCGGAAAACTGATTTTTTCAACCAAACCGATTTTGTTACCGGATGAGTGCTTTGTACCCTTCAGTCAGCTTGAGGCAGAGATTTATTAAGGGTGAAGTATGAAGTATGAAGGGTGAAGGGTGAAGTATGAAGGGTGAAGGGTGAAGGGTGAAGTATGAAGGGTGAAGGGTAAGAGGTTCTCCCTTGCTCCCGGTGCTCCCCATCCTCTTATCTCCCGTTCGGCTGAGCGTTCGACTGCCCTTCGGCAGGAGTTCGGCGAAGGCTCACTCGAGCCGCTCAGGAACCGCGCTCACGCCGAAGTCTTACGTCGAAGCCTGCTCCCGTACCCTTACCAAATAGTGACCGATAGCAAACATGGAAGCTCTGATTGCTGTTGTAACAGCTTTGTTTGTTTTTGCCTTGGGTGCTGCAATTGGTAGCTTCCTGAACGTGGTAGTCTACCGCTTGCCTGCAAATTTATCAATTCTTTGGCCCCCTTCTCGCTGCCCTCATTGCTTGCACTCCTTAGGAAAGCGTGAGAATGTCCCCGTTTTAGGGTGGCTGTGGCTGCGGGGGCGTTGTCGTCATTGCAAAAGCCGGATTTCTGCGCGTTATCCTCTGGTAGAAGCGGCGACGGGATTTTTGTTTATACTAGTTTTCTGGACATCTAGTTCTAGCGTACAAGTAGTAGGGTATTGGGCGTTTGTCAGTTGGCTGTTAGTCTTGTCGCTGATCGATCTTGATACCATGACGCTTCCCAATTCCCTGACGCAGTCGGGATTAGTGGCGGGGCTAGGGTGGCAAGTGGCGAATGGTTGGTTTGAGTCTGCTCAAATTACCGCCATGCCGGAGCGTTTGATGATTGGTATTTTTGGAGCAGTGTTAGGAATTTGGTTATTTGATTTTATTGCCAATGTGGGTTCAGTGGTCTTCCAGCAGGAGGCAATGGGGGGAGGCGATGCGAAACTAGCGGCGATGATGGGGGCGTGGTTGGGCTGGAAGTATCTGCTTTTAGCCGGGTTTCTCGCTTGTGCGGTGGGAGCCTTTGCGGGAGGCGGCGCGATCGCCTGCGGCTGGATAACCCGACGCCAAAGGATGCCTTTTGGCCCGTTTCTCGCCCTTGGTGCAGCATTAACAATTTTTTGGGGAGAGGCAATTCTTAGCGCTTATCTAGGGCTGTTTTTTCCTCTACTCTAAAACGAAAAACGTAGCAAGTTCTCTCAATAATGATAATTTAAAACTTAACGCTTTTTATAAGCACAATTTTTGAGTTTCTTGCGTCTTAATCCTACCGTCTTGATAAGATTGACCTGTGTCTTGGATAACAATAAAAACCACTAACGTGCGTTGGGAAGCTGAGTTGATGCAGCAACTGCTTGCTGCTCATCAAATCCCAGCGCGGGTTCTCGACATTGGGATTGCGTCTTATTTTGGTGCAGGGAGTCCGGCTGCTCTGCAAGTTCTCTCGCAAGATCAGTGGACGGCTTTGCTTCTCTTAAGTTCACCGGAGGAGGAGCAATTCGGGGCATCGGAAAATAATTAAGGAATTTATAGCTTTCATGTCTCTATTTGATTGGTTTGCAAATCGACGGAAATCCGAACCGATTAATCAACAACGGCAAGAACGTGAGATTGCGGATGGTTTGTGGATAAAGTGCCCAGAGTGTGCTGTTTTGGCTTACACCAAAGACCTCAAAGCAAATCAAATGGTTTGCCTGGAGTGTAATCATCACATGCGGGTATACAGTGATGAGCGTATCGAGCAATTGATCGATGCCAATACCTGGATGCCACTAGACGAGAACTTGCGCCCCAGCGATCCGTTAAAGTTTCGCGATCGCAAACAATATAGCGATCGCTTGCGAGAAACCCAGGAAAAGACACATCTTGTCGATGCCGTCCAAACAGGTATCGGGAAGCTAGATGGCGAGTCCGTCGCCCTAGGGGTAATGGATTTCCGCTTTATGGGTGGCAGTATGGGTTCGGTAGTCGGTGAAAAAATCACGCGATTGATCGAACAAGCCACCCAGCGACGCATTCCAGCGATCGTTGTCTGTGCGTCCGGTGGGGCAAGGATGCAAGAAGGAATGTTGAGTTTGATGCAGATGGCAAAAATTTCTGGAGCACTAGATCGCCATCGCGAAGCAAAACTACTTTACATTCCCCTACTCACTCATCCCACAACGGGAGGAGTCACCGCCAGTTTTGCCATGTTGGGAGATATCATCCTGGCAGAACCGAAAGCCACCATCGGCTTTGCGGGACGGCGAGTGATTGAGCAAACCTTGCGGGAAAAATTACCCGACGATTTTCAAACCTCGGAATATCTCTTGCAGCACGGTTTTGTGGATGCCATTGTCCCCCGGACTCAGTTAAAGAAAACCCTCGCCCAACTAATTCGCCTACACCAGCCTGTACTAGCTACACCTTTGATGATGTCTATCCCCGAAGCTGTTACATTCAGCATTAGGGGAAGCGATTGATCCCCACTCAAGAGACTGACGTGACTTACATGTGACGCTCAGTGGCATCATATTCATAGTAGAGCGACTCAATCTTTAGCCGCCATCACTAATAACTATGGGGTTTGCAGACTTATCCATTGCAGAAATTGCCGCAGAATACGACCTCACAGCCCAAGAGGTCTGTAATCTGTGCGATCGACTGGGAATTGCCTACAAGTCCCCTGAAACTCGTCTTGCCTTGGAGGATGCTAAGGCAATCATTTCTACAATTTTGTCCATAAGACAGGGTTCTGGCGAGTGAAGTTAGAGAAGATTACTTTTGACTTACTCGGCTGGAGCAATACCTGGGGAAAATATCCTGCGGTTAATGCTTTGGCTTTAGGGTACGAAGCTGTGCTTTTGAACCCAAAAAGAGTTGTTTTGGGCAATCTTCTCAAGACGGTAGGACAGGCGGAGACTGAGTAAGTGCTGTGTTGACTCGTCCGAAACGAATGAGCAAAATTTTCAAGGAGAACTATGCTTAAGCGATTGATCTTGCTTGTTGTAGCAAGTGCATTTTTTGCCTTTCAAATTGCTGTTGGGAACGCGACAGCCGTTGAACTAGATGTTCAGACTCGTACATTGCCAGCGAATGAAGCTGGTGACACCACTGTCTTGAGTCTCGAACAAGTGCAGAAGGGTAAACGCCTCTTTAACGACACCTGCTCTAAGTGCCATGCGGGAGGTAGAACGAAAACTGACCCAAACATCGGTCTAGATACAAACGTTCTTGCTGGTGCGACACCACCACGGGACAATATCGCCGGGTTGGTTGATTACATGAACAACCCCACCACCTATGACGGAGAAATCGATATCTCGGAGCTGCACCCCAGCACCAAGAGTGCAGATATTTTCGCTGAGATGAGAAACCTCACTGAAGATGACCTAGAAGCGATCGCTGGTCATATTCTTCTTCAGCCGAAGATTATCGGCAGAATGTGGGGTGGGGGCAAAGTTTACAACTAATTTGCCTCGCAAGTGATCGGGAGAGAGGGTGAGGCGGTAGCAAAGGTAGGGAGAACTTTTGTAGCCTCTTACTCGCTCTCCATCAGCCTCTTTTGGCTAATAAGCGCACCGAAAGCTATTGAGAAGGGAATCGCCTTCTGCCCCTGTTTACTAAAGATGAACATGCTGACCTGCTTACGCTATATCATTCAAGTTACCCAGTCTTGGGCGCGTCAACTGTTCTCAGTCCGAGGTCTTATTGCTGTTTTAGTGGCTTTGCTAGGTATCTCCATCCTCAGCGCTCCGGCACAGGCGGGAATAGATACCTACGTCAGACGCTACTTAAAGGTTACAGAACCAATCGCCCTTGATGTCGATGGTCAAGGGCATACAGCACAGTTTTCTCCCGAAGATTTGACCATCGGCAAAGAACTGTTTGAAACACACTGCCTTAATTGTCATGTTGGAGGCGCGACCTTACCCGATCCATCGGTATCCCTATCTTTAGATACCTTGGCGGGAGCAACGCCACCGCGCGACAATGTTAACAGTTTGGTCGCCTTCCTGCGGGAACCTATGACCTACGATGGCAGCTCAGAAACGTTTTGGTGCCGTGAAGTGCCAGAAAGTTGGATGCCACGGAAGCAGGTCGAAAAACTAGCGGCTTTTGTCCTCCGCGCTGCCCAAGAGGCACCAGGGTGGGGTACAGAAAAGTTTTAAGATTAGCTAGAGTCAATATATGGTCAGAACGCTTTTACCTGTCAAAAGACGCTCGGCAAGTATAAACTCTTAGCTTCTCTCTGCTAGAATTGAAGCTTTGCCAAATTTGTGTTAAGTAAGTTAAACGAAAATTTCAGGAGATAAAAATGAAGATTGCAGCCGCAATTCGCAAGAAACTGGGCGTGATTTTGTCCACACTCTTGCTGGTTGTTGTCAGCTTTGCCTTGTCAGCAACCCCTGCCGCCGCAGATTCCCACGTAGTGAAAATGGGCTCCGACTCTGGACAGTTAAAGTTTGTCCCAGAAAGTATCACGGTTAGTCCTGGTGACACCGTGCGCTGGGAAATGAACAAACTGGCTCCTCACAACGCTGTCTTTGATGCCACTGGTATCCCCAACAAAAGTGCAACCCTAGCCAAAGAACTGTCCAAAGACAAGTTACTCTTCTCTCCCGGAGAGTCCGCTGAAGTTACCATCCCAGAAGATGCCCCCGCAGGAACCTATTCCTACTACTGCCAACCTCACCGTGGCGCTGGTATGGTCGGTAAACTCGTTGTTGAGTAGACCGTTAACTTCTACTGAAGTTTAAAGAGTGACTACAGGTAAAGCGCCCCTAAACTATGGCTTTTCTTTTAGCCCTCTCCAGACAAATCCTCTGGCAAATGAGAAGGTTGTAAACAGCTTTGCCCTTGAAGCAAAAGCAGTTTAAGCCAAAACAACCGATTGTGTTTTTGCCAGGACATGAACCCCTCTATGCTTGCTAGAGGGGTTTTATTTCAGCAGATTCTCAATAAAGTTTTTAACTGAAGTAGCTTGGAACAGACAATTAGTGACAAGTTAAGTTATGTTTTTTCCAGTCTTTAGGATAAAAAGTTAACTGTGTTTCCTATTCACGATGAAACTCCAACACGGATCACTCCGTTTGTCACCTATGCCTTGATTGGGGCAAATATCTTTATTTTTTTGTATCAGCTCGCTCTGTCTTCCTCTGAGCTGCAACAGTTTTTCCAGACTTATGCCCTTGTTCCCAGAGAGCTAAGCGCTGCCTTAGCAGGTGAGGCTGGCGATCGCCTTGTGCCGGAAGCGCTGACGTTGGTGAGTTCACAGTTCCTGCATGGTGGCATTGCCCATATTCTGGGAAATATGCTATTTCTCTGGATTTTTGGCAACAACATCGAAGAGCAACTTGGTCACATCAAGTACTTAATCTTTTACATTGCTTGCGGCGTACTGGCGGCTCTAACCCAGTGGTTTTTCTCGATGGGATCGGGCATTCCCTCCCTGGGTGCCAGTGGCGCGATCGCTGGCGTGATGGGGGCTTATATTCTTAAATTTCCCCAGGCTCGCATCCGAACAATGGTTTTTCTCGGCCCCTTCATCACCTTTCCTCGAATCCCCGCCTTTTTCTTCCTCGGTTTTTGGTTTGTGATGCAGGCATTGTATGGCGTTGTTAGTCTCAACGCTCAAAGCACTGTGGAAACAGGTGGAATTGCCTACTGGGCTCATGCTGGGGGCTTTGTTTTCGGCGCAATCTTAGGCCCGCTCCTAGGGTTGTTTTCGGATTCGTCACCGCGTTCTTAGCACTGATGGGGAGCACCGGGAGCAGCAGCGCAGGAGAGAACCAATAACCTCCTTCATAATTCTTTGAAATCTATCCTTAGTTGGCTGGTTCTTAGCTGCCAACTACGTTATGTTTTTTCCAGCTTTTAAATAAATAGGAAAAAATACCTGTGGTTCCTTTACGCGATCTAAATCCTGTCAAAATCACTCCCTATGTTACTTATTCGCTGATAATTGCGAATATTTTAATTTTTTTCTACGAGTTATCCTTGCCTGCCCCAGCATTAGATGGTTTTTTTCATCTATTTGCTGTCGTTCCTGGGGAACTGACTACAAGTTTTCATGGCATTGCCGTCAACCAGCCAGTCCCAGAAGTACTAACGCTGTTTACGTCCCAGTTTCTTCATGCTGGATTTGCCCATGTGGCTTTTAACATGTGGTTTCTCTGGATTTTTGGCAACAACATTGAAGAAGAACTCGGCAGCATTAAGTTTTTGTTGTTTTACTTGGCGTGCGGTGCTTTGGCAGCGTTGACCCAGTGGTTTTTCTCAGCGCAGTCGGGAATTCCTTCTTTGGGAGCGAGTGGCGCGATCGCTGGCGTTATGGGAGCCTATATTCTCAAGTTTCCCAATGCCAAGGTGGTTACTTTAGTTCCATTAGGTTTCTTTTTCCCCACTTTTAAAGTTCCGGCTGTCTTTTTCCTCGGTTTTTGGTTTTTGCAACAAGCCTTAAATGGTTTGGCAATGTTAGAAGCTCCCGCCAATGTCGGCATGGAGAGTGGCGGCGTTGCCTACTGGGCGCACGCTGGCGGCTTTATCTTCGGAGCGATCCTAGGGCCTTTACTGGGGTTATTCTCCCCTGACTCTAAGCCCCCCGCCTACACCACGGAACCCGCCCCTGCCGAAGCTTATGAATCGTCTAAATCTTATTAAGCGATCGCGGGCAAGTATTTAGCAGTTGCTAGTCGGTAGTTCTCAACTACTGACCAGCACCAAACTAAAAGCGTGAGGCTCCAGTTGGGACATTTCCCGGCTCGGGAAGGTCTTCTGAGAAATCCTCGTCTTCTTCCTCTAGCAAGGTGTCTTCTTCCTCTTCCTCTACCACATTGGGAAGGGCAACGGGCTTGTCAACGCCGTTGATAATGGCTCCAATCATGGGCAGTTCAGCGTCTACCAGCTCGTCCACTGCCTCAGCCAGCATTGTTTCTTGGGTGTAGCCTGGTCGCGTTACCAGCACAATGCCATCGGTAAACGGTTGCAGTAACAAGGCGTCGTTGCAACGGGAGAGAGCAGGAGTATCGACGACAACTAAGTCAAACCGACCGCGAACATCTTCGAGCAGTTGTTGGAGTTCGCTAGACTCAATAATTGCAGCGGCTTGTCGCTGAGGGCCGGGACTGGGGACAATGTATAAGTTTTCGATATCAGGAACTAAGCGGATGCACTCGCTCTTGGAGTTGTAGTAGCGTAGCGGTTCTACCGCTGCAGCGGGATCGGGGGAAACTCCCAGGGATTTGGCAAGGGATGCCGATCGCAAATCCGCTTCCACTAACAGCGTCCGCTTTCCGGCTTGGGCAGAAGCGATCGCCAAATTATACGCACTCAACGACTTCCCTTCCTCAGCGACGGTACTGGTCAACAACACCACCTTCAAGGCTTTATTTTCCGCTCGCCGGAGATTGCTGCGGAAGCGCTCATAAAATTCCTGATAGGGAGAATCTGACCTCAACAAAACCGGGATGTTGCTGTGTGTCGGAGTAAATAGCACAATGTAGGGCAACTCACCCAAGAGCGGCACTTCTCGTTGCACCAAGGCTGCCCGTACTTCTTCTGGCGTGTAGTAGGTATTATCCAACGACGCTAAGACGAAAATCAAACCGCCCGCCACAAGCAATCCGACAAATATCCCCACACCGATAGTGGCTGGTGCACTCGTCGCGGTACTACCATCAACCTGCACTTGCGGCCCTTGAGCGATGTTAAGACTACTTACTGTTTCAGCTTCCGCCGCTTGAGCATCTGCCAATGCCGCTTGCATTTTGTTGAACAGCTCTTGTTTGAGCAGTACCTGCTGCTGTCGTCGGGCTTGCTCTAGCTGCTTATTGGGGACTTGCGTGTAAGCCTGTCGCAGTTCCTGCTCATCTCTAATGGTGGAAACTAATTGCTGTTGCAGTGTTTCCTGTTGGGTTTGCAAATTCACCAGTGTATTGGCAAGCTGCTGTCGTGCTGGGTCAAGGTTGCTATCCCGCCGCACTTGACTGGTGGGGAGGGGAGCGGCTACCCCAGCACCACCGATCACCTCTGCGGCTCGTTGCCTTAAT